>NZ_CAWNJO010000030.1:0-86829 GCF_963874835.1 Vibrio sp. V12_P9A6T4
TCCTGAGTCATGGTAAGCATTGAGCGTGATGGTGCCGTGAGAAGGTTTACCATTTGCGACACGCTCTTCCTCTGTTTCAATGCCGTGGTCAATCGCATTGCGCACTAAATGCATTAAAGGATCGCCAATTTTTTCAATCACTGATTTATCTAATTCGGTATCCGCACCGGTAATCGTAAGATGAATACTTTTGTTTAGCTCCTTCGCCATATCACGAACAACGCGTTGAAAACGGGCAAATGTCGCACCGATAGCCACCATTCTAAGCTGTAGTGCCGCGTCTCTGACTTCTTCGAGAAGGCCATTGAGCCGTGCAACAGATTCAATCATTACATTTTCGCCAATTAGCTCCGCCTGTAATGCACTGCCGGCACCTGCGGTGACCAATTCCCCGACTAAATTAATTAAGGTATCTAACTTTTCAGCATCCACTCGCAAGCTTTTTTGCTCTTTGGTTAGCGCCTCTCGGGCTTTACTTTGTTTATCGACCGCCGCATTGAGTACGGGTGCTAATTGAGCATCAGCCTGAGTGATAATTTCGCCTATGGGTATCGCGTCCGAACTCGCTTCTCGCCGCTCATTTTGTTGCTGCAATGCACGCTTCAATTCAGTCTCAGTGAGCGCGCCACAACGAACTAATATTTCGCCAATTCTATAATTTTCATCGGGCATTGATTGAATGTGATCAATGAAGTCACCCACTTTGGCACTGGGTGGAAAGATGCGAACGTCACCTTCTTCACGAATGAATTCAAACACGTCTTCGATTTGTTGTTTAGATGCCGGCGAATAGAAACGCAGTTCAAAACCCAAATAACAACATTCCGGATCAAAGTTGTGCCAATCAGGTAATTTTCGGTCGACAGCCTCGATATAAATAACCTCTCCCAGCGTAGTTAAATAAGAAAGAAAAGAGAGCGGATCCATACCATCTTGGAATGCATGAAGCGGGAAAGTTAAAGAGATATGCCAGCAGAAATTGTCGAGTGCGGTGTGATCAGGTTCAGATTCCGTGGTTGGTGAATGACTTTCTGGTTCAGATTGACCTAAAAACTCAGACAATCGGGCTCCTAAGCGCTGTCCGGTAACGTCATCTTCTGATGACTCTTGCCCCGCTTGAGCATCATCAATCAAGCTCACCATGTGATCGCGGCACTCAAGCAACAAGGAAATATGCTTTTCATGCAACTTAAGTTGTTCTGAGCGCAATAAATCAAGCAAGCTTTCTACTTTATGAGTAAAACGAACGATCTCATTTAAGTTAAATATCCCTGCTGAGCCTTTTACAGTATGCGCTGCTCGGAAAATTGCGTTTAATCGCTCATTTAAGCCATCAAGATTCCCGCTATCCAGTTCAAGAAGGTCAGATTCCATCCCTTCAAGCAACTCCCTACTCTCATTAAAATAAGTTTGGAGCGCCGCAGCCATCATTTCGTCCATAGTATCTCCCTGGGGCTTCGTCATTAGCTTGTCACTTTGTCTTATTGTGAACTCGAAAGAACGATAGGGTCATGAAACCATCCCACTAGCCCCAGTTTACCCAGCACATCCACCACGACTTCACTGTGATGAATCAGTTCACATCCCTGTTCTATTCTTGCTTTTTTAAATGCCATCAATACTTGTACGCAACTGCTGTCCAGAGCAGTGACTTGGGAAAGTTCAATGGCGATCTTCTCGCTATGAGACACAAAAGGGGTCAGCTGCTCAAACAAATTTCGAGCCTCATAAATCGTCAGTTCACCGTCAAGTTTTAACATTAATTGCTCATCGGTTTGGTGTGGAGTCAGCATAATCCCCCCTTAGGCTTGGATCAGTTTTGCTACGGCAGCAAGCATCTGTTCAGGTGCAAAGGGTTTTACAACCCAAGCTTTCGCACCCGCAGCACGACCCTGTTCTTTCTTCGATGCCTCAGATTCAGTTGTAAGCATAATCACTGGCGTAAATTTTGTGTCTGGCCTTTGCTTCAGCTCTTTAAGTAAGGTAATGCCATCCATATTCGGCATATTTACGTCGCTGATGACCAAATGAACACGATTCCCGGCCAATTTGGATAATGCATCTTTACCATCATGAGCTTCGATCGTCTGATAGCCGGCTCCTTTTAAGGTCATACTCACAACCTGCCGAATTGAAGCCGAATCATCTACAACAAGTACCGTTTTGTTCATCACAGAGTTCCTCATTTATTCATTTACGGTTCTCAAAAGAAAGTAATGTCCGTGCTAGTCACCTTGCTTTTCACCTCAGTAACCTTGCCTTTGTGGCTTTCATGTTGTTCTATCATGGTGTAATTCTTGGTCATTTTTTCCAGCCATTTTTGCGGGGATAATTCGCCTGCGATCGCATGATTGCTGTCTTGTTTGAGCAGCTCTAATGAGTCACTGAGTTCTTTGAGATTGGTGCTGATTTGCTCTAATATTTGGCTTACTCGGTCTTGAAATTGCAATTTCACAATCACACTACTGATTGTTTCCTTCACCGAAAATGCATCTTCTTTTAACCGCTCAGACTGTTGCTGTAAGGTTTGTGCCATATCTTGGAAGTGGTTAATGACATAATCGATACGCTGCTCGGTTTGTTCCATTTGTTCACTCTCAGCCGCAATAGCCATTTCAGCCGTCTTAAATGTAGTATTAATCGCATCACTGACAACGTTCACTTTCTCCGTCATGCTGCTAGCGATCTCCCTTGAACGCTGTGAGAGGTTTCGCACTTCATCGGCCACCACTGCAAAACCTCGACCGGCCTCTCCCGCTCTGGCTGACTCAATGGCAGCATTAAGTGCTAATAAGTTGGTTTTTTCAGCAATGCCCACCACATCGGTTGCCATTTTTTTTAAATCGACTGTGTATTGATCAAGGCTGCGCATTTCATCAAGCATATGCTCTCTTGTCTTTTGGCTTTCTCTAAGCTCATCAACCGCTTTAGAAAGCATCGCTCGACAACGCTCAATTTCGCTCATTAAATTACGATCATCTTTTAAGGTTGAGCCTTGCGAGAAGGAAAGTGCTTGTGAAAGCTGCGTGACAAGATCACCAAATTGCTGGCTCAGTTGAGTAACAGAATCGGTAAGTTGCACATTGGCTAAATCAATATGACGAGACCACACTGGCAGAGATTGAGCAAAGAGAGGCTCTAAAGAATGATATCCATCCAGTTGGATCTCTTGTGTTTGAGAAAGGTGTTCAATCGTCTTTTTTTGAGCTTTGACTTGGGAAATGAAGGATTCGTAATTCCAAATTGCATAGCTAACACTAGCAAAAGTAACAAATAATAGAGCCCAAACACCAAAATGTGTTGGCTGCGGCATAAGAGCAACTATCGACAATAGCACTAAGGGCACGTAAACACGTACCAGCCTAATGAGGAGCATGATTTATTATCCTTTAGCCATAAAACACTGACGAAAGCTATGACGTTATGTAAGAAGTTGTTATGCAACGCCTAGAGCTCATAACTAAAGATAGGAAAGCTTGGAGGAATCTGCAATGTAGTCGGTAGATGTAATTTTACTTTTGTTGTGTTAGGTAATTTTAAACAGTCCACTCTTATCAGTCAGAGTAACGATTGACTTTCGTTAAGTTCGGCTGAGTAACGTCATTGGGCCCTCTCCTCTGTTCTCATAACATGACGCACTGATCGGATCACATGGGCTTCATTTAATTTAGCTATCTTTCCTAGAAATACATCACTAGAATCCATCGCTTTTCTGATCCTCCGCACATCGGTTAATCACGAAAACACAACATTGAACGAATTTAATCACCTAAACTTAAGCATCACATACTGTAATGAAATCAAATTCATGAATAATACCAAGCGAAACAACAGCCAACTCACCGCACTGCTCTACCTCTTAGCTGCGCTGCTATTTGCCACCTATGGCGGACGAATCTGTCCGATGTTGTCCAGTTTAAGCGCATTAGAAATCACCACTCATGTCACGATTAGTGTATTTTGTGCATGGGTAATGCGTCGATATGTCTTTATTCACCATCATTGGGCAAAAACAGAACAGTATGCGAAGTTCGATAGTGTTTTGTTTTTTCTTGTCAGTATTCCACTCGCTCTTTATTACAATCAGCACTATCAATTCACCATCGATAGCAACGTAAAAGTCCTGTTTGGTTTAACACTGTTTGGTTTCTTTACCGGAAGCTTATTACAACTCATCGCTAAACGAGCCCAATATCGCCAGCACGCAGTACAATTGAATCGTCAACAACTCCAAGGTGAAAGGCATTCGATTGTTAAGCAGATGATCGGGTTAATGATGCTGATGATCATCACTCTGACAGCCACACTCACGATGGTCGCGGTGAAAGATCTTTTTTGGCTTGAACATAACCCTGCCAGTTTAATCAATGGGCATGGCAAGATAAGTATTATTAAAGAGTTTATTTATGTTTCTTTGGTTTTGGGCGGTTATGTAATCGCTATCCTCTGGCAGTGGGGAAAGCTGATGAGGCAAATATTGCACGCTCAAGAGAATTCGCTATGCCAAGTGACTCAAGGTGATATAGCACAACGCTTACCGATTTTTGAAAATAACGAGTTAGGCTCTGTGGCTTGGTTGACCAATCAAATGTTGGATAGCCTACAAAACTCACAGGATGAAGTGAAAACCACGCGTGATGTCGCCATCGTCAGCCTAGCCGCTTTAGCTGAATCTCGCGATAATGAAACTGGCGCTCATATTTTACGTACTCAAGAATATGTCAAAGTACTCGCGCAATATCTAAGCCAAAAACCGAAATATCAGCCTTTATTAACACCCACTTACATTGATTTACTCTACAAATCAGCCCCATTACACGACGTTGGCAAAGTCGGTATCCCTGATGCCGTCCTACTGAAACCCGGCAAGCTCACCGATGATGAGTTCACTATTATGAAGGGGCACCCTGAGATCGGCGCACAAGCGCTGTCGATTGCCGAGCAGCACCTTGGCACAAGTTCCTTTTTAGCAATCGCGAAAGAAATCGCCCTCACTCACCATGAAAAATGGGATGGTTCGGGCTATCCAAAACAACTCAAAGGGGAAGAGATTCCACTCTCAGGCCGTTTAATGGCACTGGCTGATGTATATGATGCGCTCATCTCAAAGCGCGTTTACAAACCCGCGTTTTCTCATGATGAAGCAAAAACCATCATTCTACAGGGCGAAGCGACACATTTTGACCCACAAGTCGTAGAGGCTTTTTTGAGCGTTGAACAACAATTTGTCGCCATTGCCGCTCGCCATCAGGATAAACATTAATCTCTTATTACAGTAACTCCTCCGCTCAATGGCAAAATATCGTATTTGATGATGAATTTTGCCGTTGAGCTGACTACTTCTCAAAGTAAAACCTATTTAATCTCCCCGCCTGAAAACGGTGGATGATAGAGTTTTTTTAAAAAAATCGCCTTTTTGTTCATGATTCTTAGCCAACACAAATTATTTTCAGTTTTTCTGTTTTGTGTGTTGTAACGGATATTTCATAAAGGTATAAATACCTTAATTTTATGTTTCTAAAATCCCTTCTAACACTTTACATGGATGATGATTATGTTTGAAAAAGTTGTCGCAGCTCCGGCTGACCCTATTCTTGGTTTAACCGAAGAGTTTAAAAAAGATCCTCGCACTGAAAAAATTAACCTCGGTGTTGGTATCTACAAAAATGAAGCAGGTGAAACACCTGTTCTTGCGACAGTAAAGAAAGCGGAAGCGGCGTTGCTTGAGTCTGAAAAGACCAAATCTTATCTCACCATTGAAGGTACTGCTGAATATGGGCTCGCGGTACAAAAACTGCTGTTTGGCGATGAATCTGAGATTGTGACGCAAAAGCTCGCAAAAACGGCGCAAGCGCCGGGTGGTACTGGTGCACTGCGTGTAGCTGGTGAATTTATTAAGCGTCAAATCGGCGACGTGAAAGTGTGGATCAGCAACCCAACATGGGCAAACCATCACGGTGTTTTTAATGCGGCTGGTTTAGAAACCACGCAGTATTCGTACTACAATGCCGAAACGAAAGATAAAGATTTCGCAGCGATGCTTACCGATCTTGAGCAAGCTCAAGCGGGTGATATTGTTCTTCTACACGGGTGCTGCCACAACCCAACTGGCATTGATCCAACCGATAAAGAGTGGGAAACGTTAGCAAAATTAGTCGCTGATAAAGGGCTTCTTCCTCTGTTTGACTTTGCTTATCAAGGTTTTGCGAAAGGTGTTGAAGAAGACGCACAGGGCCTACGTACTTTTGCGAAATACAATAAAGAGATCTTAGTAGCGAGCTCATTCTCTAAAAACTTCGGTTTGTACAATGAGCGCGTGGGTGCGTTTACCATCGTTGCTGGCTCAACAGATGTCGCTGAAACAGCTTTCTCACAAATCAAAGCGATCATTCGTTCCATTTATTCAAATCCACCAGCGCACGGTGCTGCGGTCGTTACTTATATCCTCAACAACGCCGAACTACGCGCAGAATGGGAAAACGAAGTGACGGAAATGCGTGAACGTATTCAAGAGATGCGTGAGCTGTTTGTTACCACCCTAAAAGCAGAAGGTGTGAAGGCTGATTTTAGCTTTATTGAACGTCAAAATGGCATGTTCTCTTTTTCTGGTTTGAACAAGGAACAAGTTGCTCGTCTGAAAGATGAATTGGCAATTTACATCGTCGGTTCCGGCCGTATCAGTGTGGCAGGCATGACGAAATCGAATATGGGCCCACTGTGCAAAGGTATTGCAGCGGTTCTATAATCGATAATGATAAGAAATAGACAACAATAGCCGCCACTTGTCGGCTATTTTTTTATCTTCAATTCACTGAAATGACACTTGATTCACCTCAAAGCGCGTACACTTTCCCCTCTTGCCTGCAAAGCACGTTCTTTTCATGTACTATAACTCTCTGAATCCTATGTCCAATGCCACCGATGTAACCGGATCCCTTTGACCAGTTACATCGTTTAGCTGGCTCACGACGTCAGAATCCCACAATATGAACTCCGAAACACAAGGAAGCCTCCATGGAAGCAGAATTAATTGAAATCAAGAACTTCCTTGCTCAGTATCCACCGTTCAATGAACTACCTGAAGAAACACTGATCGAAGTGACGCAGAGCGTAGAAATCTCCTATTTTCGACAAGGTACACCCATCATTCATTTTGGTGATCATATCCAGGACTTGTATTTGATCCGCAGCGGCGTCGTCGAGGTGTACCGTCGCAAAGGCGAATTATACAACCGCCTAACCGAAGGCGGTTTATTTGGTCAAATGGGGCTATTGACCAATAACCGTGTTCGTTTTCCGGTCACAGCGATTGAAGATACGCTGGTTTATTGTATTCCAGAGGCAAGGTTTCAGGATTTATATGACAACTATGATTCCTTTGCTGATTTCGTTGAAGTGCAAGATAACGCGCGCCTTCGCCAAGCCGTACTGAATAAAACAGAGCAGAATGATCTCACCACCTCGAAAGTGCGAACCTTACTCAGCCGAGAAGCCCCTTTCGTTTACAAAACAGAAACCATTCAACATGCGGCGATCAAGATGGCGGAAGAGAGTATCTCTTCACTGCTGGTGATTGACCCTGATATTTTGCAAGAGAGTGACGACGATAACAGCCCGGTAATCGGCATCCTGACTGACCGAGATCTCTGCACGCGTGTATTAGCCGTTGGCATCGATCCTAATCACCTCGTCACGGAAGTGATGACAACGGAGGTTATCTCATTAGATCATAATGCTTATGTCTATGAGGCCATGCTGAAAATGCTTCGGTACAATGTTCATCATCTTCCTATACTCAAAGAAAAAAAGCCGATCGGTATCATTGAAGCGACCGACATTGTTCGCTACGAATCACAAAACTCATTGCTGCTCGTCAGTCGCATCTTCCAGCAACAAAGCGTTGAAGAGTTAGCCACACTGTCGCACCAAGTCAAAGACAGTTTTGTTCGTTTAGTCAATGAAGATGCAAACTCACATATGATCGGCACGGCGATGTCAGTGATTGGCCGTAGCTTTAAACAAAGAATCATTGAACTTGCTGAAGAATTACTAGGCTCACCGCCTATTCCATACTGCTTTTTAGCCTTGGGTTCTATGGGCCGTGACGAACAGTTAATTGTCACGGACCAAGATAACGCTTTAATTTTGGACGATAGCTATGAAGAAACACAACATGGTGCTTATTTCGAAGCGTTCGCCAAATTTGTCTGCGACAGCTTAGATCAATGCGGTTACAGCTACTGTACGGGGGACATTATGGCCAGCAACCCGATGTGGCGTATGACTCGTAAAGAATGGGAAGCCTGCTTTGCCGATTGGATAGATAACCCTAACCCTAAGGCGCTATTGAATGCATCCATCTTTTTTGACTTATACGGAGTGTGTGGCAGGACCAAATGGGCAGAACAACTGAATGGGTTTATTGTACGGCGAGCACGCAAAAATAATCGATTTCTTGCATGCCTTGCACGAAATGCACTGAACCGCACGCCACCATTGGGGTTTTTCAAAGACTTTGTGATGGAAAAAGATGGACGACACAATAACACCATCAATTTAAAACGTCGCGGCACGGCACCGTTAGCGGATTTAATCCGTGTGCATGCATTGGCTGTCGGTTCACGTTCTACCAACTCGTTTGAACGTTTAGATGACATCATTGAAGCCGGAATTCTACCCAAAGGACGGGCGCAAGATCTGCGTGATGCAATGGAGTTTATCGCTATGGTACGCATTCGCCACCAAGCGACTGACGTTGAACAAGAAATAGAGCCAGATAACAATATCGAGCCAGAAAACCTATCCGATTTTGAAAGACGCAACTTAAAAGATGCGTTTCAAATCCTAAGCAATGCGCAAAATTTCTTAAAATTCCGTTATCAAGCCAGCAATAACTTTAAGTGAGAGTGATGATTAAACAATGGTTTCAAAAACCGAGCATCGATTGGGTAGCAAAATATGCCAATAAGCAGTCGTTGGTTAACCATCCGTTACTCAAAGATTTTTATTCAAGGCCGATTGCTAAGGGTAGCACGCCAATCGATGAAATAGAGTTTGTCGCTTTAGATTTGGAAACAACGGGTTTAAGTGCGCAGCATGATGACATTATCACCATTGGCTTGGTGCCTTTTACCTTAAACCGTATCTATCTCAACCGCTCTAAACATTGGATAGTTCGGCCACGCCAAGCGTTAAAAGAGGATTCGGTGGTTATCCATGGCATCACACACAACGATATTTTAGATGCGCCAGATTTGGCAGAAGTGCAGGAGTCAATACTGAAGGCCTTATCTGGAAAAATTGTTGTAGTCCATTACCGTCATATTGAACGTAGCTTTCTCAATCAAGCATTAAAAGTGCGATTGGGTGAAGGCATTGAGTTCCCTGTGATCGATACTTTGCAATTGGAAACGGAAATTCAACAACGGTTACATGGAGGTTTATGGAACCAGTTAAAAGGGCAAAAACCACAATCAGTGCGTTTAGGGCAAGCGCGAGCGCGTTATGGGCTACCAGCGTACACCCCACACCACGCTTTAGTTGATGCTATTGCCACCGCGGAATTATTCCAAGCACAAATCGCTCATCATTTTGATCGGCAGCAAAGTGTCCGAACGTTGTGGCTATAACTTTTTGATTATCCTTTCAAGGGATTCTTTCAAGGTTTAGTACCGTGCTCGACACGAGCAAAAAAAGAGGAACCCATGTTAGGTTCCTCTTTTTAATCACATCTCGGCTTTTACGCTTAGAACTTACAGCTTAAAGCGACGAATTTCATTTTCTAACTGATGCGAAAGCTCAGAAAGTTGTGATGCTTGTGCGGCTGCTTCATGCGCTTCTTGTGCAAGATCGTTAGAAACATCGCGGATCCCTTCCGTATTACGAGTAATTTCCGACGTCACAGAAGCTTGCTCTTCAGCGGCCGAGGCAATTTGCGTCGCCATGTCACTGATGCGCTCAACTGAATTATGAATTTGCATCAAACTTGCTGCAGCGGCGTTCGCATCATCTACGCTGGTTCCAGCAAGCATACGGCTATCACCCATAATGCCAACCGCTTTACCCGTCGTTGATTGCAACGTTTCGATCATCTGCTGAATTTCTTTTGTCGAAGCATGTGTACGTTGACTAAGCACACGAACTTCATCGGCAACCACCGCAAAGCCACGACCTTGCTCACCAGCACGCGCCGCTTCAATCGCCGCATTCAATGCTAGCAGGTTAGTTTGCTCTGCTATGTTTTGAATAGTCGCCAGAATCGTATTGATGTGTTTACCGTGTGCTTCCAGCTCAAGGATAACATCAGTGGCCACTTGAACTTCTTGAGCCAGATTTTGAATCGAACCTTGTGTTTGTGAAACTTGATTCGAACCATGTACGCAAGCCGTTACCGCTTCGCCAGAGTTTTGAGCGGTATGATCTGCGTTACCGGCAATCTCTTGTGTAGCTGCGGCCATTTCATTGATGGCCGTAGCCACCATATTAATTTCATCTTGTTGTAAACGGATACGCGCACTACGCTCTTTGGCTTGAGCGGCCGTCTGTTTTGACTGTTCAGACAACGCAGCAGAAACAAAGCTGAGTTTAGAAACCATGGTGTGCATATTACCGACAAAGGTATTAAAGTTTTGTGCTAATTGCCCAACTTCATCATCACTTCTTGGTTCAAGACGTTGAGTTAAATCACCGTCTCCGGAAGCAATTTCCTCTAAGGCTTTGGATACTCGGCTAAGATCTCTAAACAAAAAGCTCACTAACCAAGAGACGATCACAATCACAGCGATAGTAATCACAAGTGCAGTCACAATTAGGTCAATGAGCAAGGATGTATGCGCTGCTTCTTCCGTTGCACGATCCATTTGGATAGCAAAGATCCAATCGGTTTGCGGCACTTTGGCGAAGTAAAATAGTTTATCAACACCTTGTAATGACGCGTCTTCAACGGTACCTGAAGCCACTGCTTGCTCTATCATGTTCATCGTCAACGTCTTCGACAATGACGACACTGGTTTTAATAAGAAATTTTTATCTGGATGCGCTAAAAAGGTTCCATCTTGCGCATCAATCAACATCGCGTAGGCATTTTTGCCCGCATCTAAACTGATGACATCTTGGATCAACTGATCGATTAACACATCGGCACCAACGACGCCGACAAATTGCCCATTGCGACGCACAGGATCTGCAATTGTCACCAACAGTGCATTGGTGATCGCGTCTTTATAAGCGGTGGTGATAATTTGTTTATTCGCTGAAACGGCATCTTTATACCAAGGACGTTGGCGAGGATCATAGTCAGCACGGTTACGCTCAGGGTGTGAACGATACATCTCACCTTGCGGTGTACCAAAGAAAATATCATCAAAGCCACCCGCTTTGCGAGCTTGCTGTAAGAAAGGAACGACATCATCTTGAGCGGTGTAGTCATTAAAAGCGGTTGAGATCTCTTTACGGACCACAATCCAGTCCGAAATGCCTTTCGCAGCGGCAGCTGACAAGCTTTCTGCCCGCGAATATACGCCATTTCGAGTTTGTTCAAAGAGTTGATCAGCGGCTAGCCAAGTCAACGCGCTCGCCATAACGACGACGGCAGAAAGACTGGCACCGATTAGCTTTTGCTTTAAGGTTAATTTCATTGGTTTGCAGAATGTTAGATACAGGAACGGAGGCGAATATTAACCAGATTTAACACAAGATGCACGAAATATATGTCGAATTCTGACACAAGATAACCATTTGCTTTTCTTAGTATTTTAGCAAAACACTCTAATGACGATCGTCAAAAAAACATCAAAAAAGGCGACTTTCGTCGCCTTTTCAAATCAATGTCGAAATTAACGTTTCAAGAGCTCGGTTCGCATTCCCAACAGTAGGCTGATACACATCAGCAGCAGCACGATAGTAAATGGCAGCGCCGTTGATATGGCGGCGGCTTGCAGCGCTTCAATAGCATTGGTGCCACCAATCCATAACAAGGCTACGGCAATAGCACCTTCCATCAACGCCCAGAAAATACGCTGTAAGACAGGGGCATCCACTTTGCCTCCAGCAGTAATACTATCAATGACCAGTGACCCTGAATCTGATGATGTGATAAAAAATACCAACACTAACACAACCGCAATCACTGAAAGTAACGTGCCATAAGGCAGTGCATCAAACATTTGGAACATCGCCAGTGGCACTTCGGTCAAACCATTCGCGCCTAATTGACCAACATTGTTGATGACTTGATCAATCGCCAAACCACCAAATACAGACATCCAGATCAACGTAACGGCAGTAGGTACTAATAATACGGCGGTGAGAAACTCGCGGATAGTACGACCTTTTGATACTCGCGCAATGAACATTCCAACAAATGGTGACCATGAAATCCACCAAGCCCAATAGAACACTGTCCAACCTTGGAACCAAGCCTCGTCAGTTCGACCGTGCGGGTTACTGAGTGGGATGATATTTTCAATATACGCCATTAATGTGGTTGGAATGGATGAAAAGGTTACGGTATAGCCAATCAGTGCAACTAAAATCAACAGCAAGAACGCAACGATCATATTGATGTTACTGATGACTTTGACACCACCATCAATACCACGCACCACGGAGACCACTGCTAATAAAGTAACGACGGTAATCACGACAATTTGTAAGCCCATTCCGGCATCAATGCCAAACACATGATGAATACCACTAGCCGCTTGTTGAGCCCCCAGCCCTAATGACGTTGCTAAGCCAAACAATGTTGCTAATACAGCCAGAATATCAATGATGTGCCCTGCCCAGCCCCAAGCGCGATCACCAAGCAACGGGTAAAAAATAGAGCGAATAGAAAGCGGAAGCCCTTTGTTGTAAGTAAAGAACGCCAGGGAAAGCGCTACCACACCGTAAATGGCCCAAGGGTGTAAACCCCAATGGTACATGGTTGCACCTAATGCTAGTTTAGCCGCTTCGGGTGTGTTGGCTGCAACGCCTAAGGGCGTCTCATACCAACCGGTAAAATACGCCACAGGTTCAGCGACACTCCAGAACATGAGACCAATACCCATCCCTGCGGCAAACAGCATAGAGAGCCAAGAAATAAAAGAGTAGTCTGCTGTCGCCTCTTGGCCACCTAAACGTATTTTACCAAAGGGAGAAACAATCAAGCCTAAGCAAAACAGCACAAAAAGATTACCCGACCAAATAAACAGCCAGTCAAAAGTGCCAATAATTTTCCATTTAACGCCATCAAGCACGCTCTTCGCAACCTCAGGATCAACGACTAAAGCGGCGACTAAAAATAGCGCAATAAATCCGGCGCTAAAGCCAAACACTGGGTTATGAACATCAAACCCCCACTTTTGCACGTTATCTTGCCCGACAGTGTAGTCAGTACTGTCGATACTGTACTTATCAATACCTTTTGTCATTTTACCTCTCTAGAAATCTAGACATGATTTTTCAGTTGAGATTAATAACCATGAGAACGAAACAATTTTAAGACAAAAACCAAAAATAACTTCGTACTCATAGCAATTTATTTTTTCAATATGCTGAATACCCTACCAAAATCACAGAAAAAATCCACTAAAAAGCAACATAAAATGCCATAGAAGGCAAGAAACAAGCTTTAATGGTTAAACTTCAACCAATTTAGGGTGAAAATCGAAAACAAAAACATTCGAGCACTAATCATTTTACATCTCAACTTATACACTCATCATCTTAGACCAAAACAAAAGAGGTCGAATGCTACTTTTCAAGTGAAAAGAACTGCGCTATGGTCCCCGCTTATTAATAACTTTCTTTTTGGGACAATGAGTTTGGAAAAACATGAAGAAGTTTTGATCTCAATTCGACAAATTATTCGCGCAATTGATCTGCACTCTAAAAAACTGAATAGAGACGCTGGGCTTACTGGTCCCCAGCTTATTCTAATGCGTTCAATTCAAACCCTTGGTGAGGTGACTATCCGCACATTGTCGGATCATACGAACATGAGCCAGGCCACTGCCACCACCATTTTGGATAGATTAGAGCGCAACGGATACGTACAGCGAATTCGCAGCAATACCGATAAACGAAAAGTGCACGCCCATTTAACAGACGAAGGTAAGAAGCTGCTAGAAAAGGCACCGCAACCATTGCAAGAAAGCTTTGTCGAACAATTTAGGCAGCTTCAAGAGTGGGAGCAAAGCCTGTTGCTCTCATCAGTACAACGTTTATCTTCTATGATGAATGCCGAAAACATCGATGTCGCACCGATGCTCGAAATTGGCTCTATTACCAAAGAAGAGTAGCTTTGATTGCATTTTAAAATTTGATCGTAAAAAAGCCTCGGGGCTACCGAGGCTAATTCATTCACAACGAACAGCAGATTAAATGGCTTTATAGATAACTTTGTTGCCTGCTAACTGCTCTTTCACTACCAGATTTTCTTCTACTAGTTTCTTGAGTGCGCCAGTGGCCCAAGCGGCAGCTTTCGCATCTTCTTGACCAGCACTTAAGCCGATCGATTTAGGATTCATACCTTCTGCGTGGTTAGCGACGATATCTAAAACCTGTTGCTGTTTTGGCGTTAACGCAACATCCACTTTTTTAGAGTTCGCCGCAGCTTTCTCCACAACTACTTTTGTTGCAGCGGTTTTTGCTACGGTCGATTGCGCTGTTACAGGCTTTGCTGATTGAGAGGCGATCAAGTTTGCAACAGTCGCTTTAATACGCTTTTGCAATTTTGCCTGCACCTTACGCTTATGAGCAAGTCTCATCGAATATTTCTCCATTTCACTGCGTTTCAAGCAGTGGTGAAAATTTGAAGCGCGTTTTATATCAAAAATCGTCCTCGATTTGTAGGGCATAGCACAGATTGAGGGGCAAAAACGCATTTTGATGCGGTAACTGACTACAATTTATACAGGTCGCAACAGCCAACAACGATGCTGTAGCTCGAAGGAGTTTCACTGGTTTATGCACACCCAACATTTGTCTAATACGCGCTTTTCTCTGCAATCACCTGTGGTTAAATGGGTCAATACGACTTGTATCATCGCTTCAATTTGCATTGTCATGTTCTCATCCAACATTATTCATGCGCTGCTGTTAGTAAGTGCACTGGCAGTGACTCTAATCACCTTCTATCTTTTGATTTTGAAAGGAAAAGTTAGCTACACCCTAACCGCTACCCATTTTCAGCAGCATCTCTTTAAAGGAGGTTGGGTCGTAAAATGGAACAATATTAGCCGCATTGGGGTATGCAGTTATGAATATCATGGTTGGCACCAACCTTTGCCTTGGATTGGGATCAAACTGAAGGATTATTCACCTTACCTTGAGAGTGTGTGTCCCAGAATCGCTAGTGAGATCTTGCTCAGCCAGCGCGCGCTGCTCTACTTAGGAGCAAAACAACAGCGCAAAGAGACTCAATTTGAAGATTTGGTACTCGACAACGCACCTTACACTGCGACAAACGGTAATTACTATCATGGTCTTATGGCAATGTTAGCCAATCGGATGCGCTATCAACGGCAATTTTTTGATTATGATATTTTTATCTCAGCGCACGATCTGGATCGTGACGCCGAGGCGTTTGTAGGGCTGATTCGGCGCTACCTCGCGGCGGCCGAACCAGACTAAGACATGATTTAATGGGCGCAGAAGGAACACTCTGAGCCTAATCAAGATCAATACAGAGGCATTTCATCTGCGACATAAGGGTTATTGGCACGTTCACGGCCAAAAGTCGATTGCGGACCATGGCCGGGCACAAACGTCACATCGTTGCCAAGTGGCCATAGCTTAGTTTTGATCGAGTGAATCAGGGTATTGAAATCACCTTGCGGGAAATCCGTACGGCCGATACTACCGTTAAACAATACATCACCAACAAACGCCAATTTCGCTTGCTGGCTAAACAGCACCACGTGACCGGGCGTGTGGCCGGGCGTGTGCAATACTTGTAGAGTTTGAAGGCCAAACTTCACTTCATCACCGTCATTAAGCCATTGGGTAGGTTCAAAGGCTTCCGTCAGTGGAAAACCAAACATTTTGCTTTGACCTTCGAGGCCTTGTAGCCAGAAGTTGTCCGCTTTATGTGGTCCAATAATATCGACGCCGCCCAATTGCTGCGCCAGCGGTTCGGTTCCACCGACATGATCTAAATGACCATGAGTAAGAACCAAACTGACCACTTTTACCCCGAGTTCATTGATCAACATCACGAGCTGTTTCACATCACCGCCAGGGTCAACCACGATCCCTTCCATGGTGTCATCACACCAAACGATAGAGCAGTTTTGAGAGAAGGAAGTCACGGGCACCACTTGATACTTTAACGACATACTAAAACCTTGTTCGAATTCGCAATTGGCCGAACTATGACATTGACACTTTCATTTGACAAGTCACGAACAGCCTTATGACCAATGACGTACAGGCCCAGTATCAATGTGCACAAAATCACTGCTAGGATAATAACCAACACCGCCAGCGCCCAATTCGATCGCCGCTTCGCGTACTTGACTCAACTGAACACCATCTAACCGAAAATCAATTGCTTGGCCTAGCATATGGAAACTTTTCTTAGCAACCCCAGAGGAGTGAGTGCGCAACATTTCATTGGTGGCAGGAGATCGATAACCAGAGATGATTTGTACTTCCGCTTGAGTGCCAAGTAGAGATTGAATTTTCGATATTTGGTCAAATAGATTTTTGTCCATTGGATGGACTTCGTTGCGGCGGAAATCACGGCAAATATGGTTGAGCCGATCAAGCTCAGATCGAACATAACGAACACCGTTGAAATAACAGGTTTCAAGTGTTTCACCGGTATGTAAATTATTCATCGCGAGTATGCGAGAGGTTTCAGGGTACGATGCCAATACTATTTGGGGGGCACACGCCGCTACAACTACACCACTACCAGCCAATTTTATAAAGTGACGACGAGAAACTAACAAGGTTTGATACCTTCACAACTGAATTTATTTTCAACAAGCCCGGACACTACCGGACTCCATTGTGAAGATCAAATGCATAAATTGTGCTCGAAATGCTCAAGAGAGAGCCACAGCATCGTTACTCTTTGAACATAAAAGAGATCTTTATTAAGTCATTTTTTGGTAAATTGAGAGACGCATCCCTGCTTACTTAGGTGACCACTGTTTTATCGGTATCCATTCACCCATTACTGGTACTGAATGCATCATAACGATAGATATCATCTCGGTAGTGCAGTTCCCCACCTTCATACCAAACAGTTTGGTAGATGATGTGTACGGGGATGCGCTGCTTTAATGGGATCGTGCCATTCGCAGGCCCTTCTTTACCCATTAATTTATCACCATTAATACCTTGGGTTTCTAATATCATCGAAGCAAACTTATCGGCATTTTGTACTCGAATGCAACCCGAACTAAAGGCTCGCGACGTATTATTGAATAGGTATTTACTCGGCGTATCATGTAGGTAAATCGCTCTGCGATTGGGCGTATTAAATTTATACAGACCTAATGCATTATCTTGCCCGGCTTGCTGACGCATTCGGTAGGGAAAAGAGGCCGGATTCACCGCAGACCAGTTGATGTTGCTTGGGTCAATTTGATCGTTCGAACGCCAGCTCGAAACAATATCAATGTTGTGTTGACGCAAATAGTTTTGATCTTTTTTTACCATCGGCAGAATATCTTCAACCATGATTTTGTATGGCACATTCCACGTCGGGTTTAGGATCAAAGAATCTAATTTGGTGCTCATAAGTGGCGTTTTGCGTGAAACTCGGCCCACCACCACTTTAGACTGAAAGACTTCTTTACCTAAATACCAGTAGCGCATATCAAAACTGGGAACGTTGACTACGATCTGTGTCTCTTTTGATTCTGGCCACAAACGAGTTCGCTCTGCATTTAATGCCAACATAGACAGGCGTGCCTGCAAAGACAAATTTAACCACTTTAAGGTCTCGGGGCCAATCATGCCGTCAGCTTTTAAACCGTGCATCGCTTGAAACTCTTTCACAGGTTTGACCAAGCTGTTGTCATACCAAGTTACGTCGTCACGCACTGTGCTAACATCGATATTAACTAATGATAAGCGGGCAATAAGCACACTACGTTGTGAGAGCTTATCGCCAGGTTTTTTTAACCCTTTTTGGCTGTACAACGAGAGCGCTGCATTTTCAGTACTGAGCAAAAAATCATAGGCGTGTAGCAGTTGATCATAAGCCGCATTGCTCGGCGCATAACCATTGAGCAGATCGCCGATACTGTTAACTTCTACCGCAACATGAAGGGCGAACAAGGCTTCTTGGCTTGGTGGAGCAATGGCAGAGTTGAGCTTACGTTCAAAGAACCAAGCCATACCGACTTTGGGAGCTTGCTCGGCGTAACTCAAATACAAAAGTAAAGTATCGGTCGCCAGCAGATCGTATTCGTTGAACGCTTGCTGATTCCGATATGCTTTCATTTGCGCTAACTGGCGTGAAAATAAAGGGCTAAACCCCGCTCGGCGAATCACTTCCAATTGATGTTCAAATTGACGAACAATCTGCTTATCTTGCCAAATGCGCCGATTCTCATTCTCTTGGTAAATTCGTTCGACTAAATGCGGATATTGGATAAAAGATTGCAACGAGGCATTCTCTTGCGAGACAGCAAAAGGCTGTACTTTCTCGGCAGAGTAAAGAGAAAAGCTACTAAAAATCAATAATAAAGCAAATAGGATGCTTTTACTCATTCCGATCTATCCAACAACGCTGATTCACGTTTCAGTATGGCAAAAGAAACGGCTATCTGCTAAACGTTGTTGTCGATATCAACAATATATTCATAAACTCTCATGCAATGAGAATTATCATTAAACAAATTTAGTTCGCTTACTCAGCTTTTTTGGCGAGAGTAATCAATGGCAGACCAGTGATTGTCCCATTGGACATTACTACGCGTGCGTATTTCAGGTTGAGGATAGGGTGAATTAACGACCAAGCCAGCTCCTGAACTGACTTGGAACTGCTGATCTTGCACTACCACGCCAGAAGCATCCGGCAAAGAGGCCAACTCAACCAGTTGCAGTGTCTCTTTTGACCAAATACCGTAACAGTTACCACGTGGAGAAGTCGCTAAAATCCATTGGTCGGTCGCCGCAATACTGGCAATGTAATGGTTGAATCTTGCCCATTGTTCAGGCTCTGCCAAGAGCGGAATGAGTTCGCCACCTTGGTGATGTAGCGCTACCAAAGGTGGATACTCTTCCGGCTGACCTCGGTATTGTTGGCCGCACAGCACAGTATCTGCACCATCATGAGCAAGATGGCGGATGCTCAAATGGTGGTCGTTCAATATCCTTTGCTCAAGCACTTCTCCTTGATGAGAAAGGTAGGTCAAGCTTGGCATCATGCTCTCTACGTTGAGTGGCTCTCGGCCTAAGGTATGCACCCCACCCACCCCAATCGCGAGCCTGCCATCTGGCATCACAATGACTTCGTGAGGGCCAATACCAAACCCACTGAACTCAGCCACTTTTTGGTAACTGTGCTGCACATCATATACACCAATAATGCCGCGACTTGTCGCTTTCTCGCCTTCGGTTGCATAAAGCCACGCACCATCATTTGAGTAAACGCCGTGCCCATAAAAATGTCGCGTGGGTTGCGCCAGTTGCAATTTGATGAGTTCTCCATTTTGATAGTTAAACACCATCAAAAACTCACCGGGACGACGGGCAAAAGCGACCGCATGCGTCAAGGTGGGATGAATAGCAACACCGTGTCCCCTTGCAGGCAAAGGTAATTGGTGAATCGCTTGGCCTTGGGCGCCGGCTACAACGGCGCGAAACTGCGAGCCTTTATGAATAGCGCAACCAATCAAAGCGGGTTGTGGGCCACGGCGCGTAGTGGCGCACCCCAGCGGCAGCAGGGGAGCTGATGCGCTCAATAACGCCGCTTTCAGTAGCGTACGCCTTGTTAGATCAGTCACCATCGGTTGCATTAAATCCTATCACTACGCCTAGCTCTACCGCGACTTCGTCATGCAGTAAATAATTGAGTTGTTCGAACTTGTTATAGAGCGCAAGCACCTCACGGTAGCCTGCTTTTGTTTGCAATAAATCAAATAAGCTGGCTGTTTGCGGCCACGTTTCCAACATCAAGGATAAATGTGCTTTTACGCGTTCGGCCATGGCGACTTGATCTCTTTCCCGCAACATCTGATCTAAACCGTCTTTTGCTAAATAGAGTGCTTGCATCGCTTGCACATTCTTTTGCAGGTTATTCAAAGAGACTTTGGCGCGCCACGATTCTGAAAAATAAGGGCGTGGCTGGCCGATATTGGCTAAGGGGCGGCTCAGTTTTTTCATGCTGTAATCAAGCTGGTTGGAGAGCAACGCAATGTATTCGGCTTGCCAAGCGCTCAGATCCAGCATCAACCATGGATTCTGTTGCCATTGCTCAGCAATCAAATGAGATTTCGTCGCCAAATTCGCGCTGATCGCTTGTCCAATCATACAGCCCGTTTCTAATTGCTGGTTTTTCAGAAGCGGCGATTGAGGGTCATAGAGTAACCATTCCAATGCGCCAATCCCCTGCACTGTGACACTCTGGTTTGCAATCTGCTCCTCACTCCAGTGCTTGCCACTGCTCGCTAACAGGCTCATTTTTCGCCCGGTGGTGTCTTTTTTATCTGGCCAAAATTGTACGTTCCAACTTTGCTCGAGTGCTTTAGCTGGCCCTCTCTCTTGCCCTTGTAAAAACATCCACGCCCCAATAGTTTGCTGCCACTGTTCTTTCAGCAAGGGCAATGCAACATCGCCCGGCTGGCATTGCTGATCAAATAATTGAGCAAGCTGGTGCGATTGTTGAGCAAAACGCTGCGCCGCAGCAAATTCAACCTCATAAACACCTTGGCTAACATGATTGTTTTTTTGCGGCTCAAGCGCTGATTTCGGCGTCGGTTGGCAAGCCGAAAGTACACTGGTAACCGCTATCGAAAATAGCAGAGGAAATTTCATGCTCGCACCCTATAAAGAATTAAGAAAAGCGATCAACGCGTTGCGTTCGCTGGCATTGAATTGACGTACTTTCTCTTTGGCACTTTGCGCTTCACCACCATGCCAAAGTACCGCTTCCATGAGATTACGCGCTCGGCCATCATGTAAAAAATAAGTATGGCCGCTCACCTCTTGCGTATAGCCGATCCCCCACAAAGGCGGGGTACGCCACTCTTGTCCATTAGCTAAGGCTTCTGGACGATTATCGGCTAACCCTTCGCCCATATCATGCAGTAGTAAATCACTGTAAGGATGGATTTCTTGCTCTGACAAGGCTGGGCGATCCGTTCTTTTTACCGTTTTAAGGTCAGTGCGGTGGCAACTCTCACAGCCAACTTGTTTGAACAATGATTGACCCAGCTTCACTTGTGGATCGTCGACATTGCGACGCACTGGAACGGCTAAATGCTGAGAATAGAATTCGACAAAATCAAGAATGTTGTCACTGACCTCAGGGTCGCCGCCGTTAGGTAAGGTTTGACAGAGTGTTTGCTTCTCGGTGCAGTTTTCTTTTGGGAATAAACGGCTGGTCAATCCTAAATCGCCGTTAAACGCCGCGGCATTCTGTTGCATTAAACTAGGCTGCCCGGCTTTCCAACCAAAACGCCCGATGGCAAAATCTTTTTTTTCTACATCCCAAACACGGTTCACTTTGCCAGAGATACCATCGCCATCACTATCTTCAGGGTCTGCCATTGCTAATAAGCTGGCATCAGCAATGCTTTCAAGTAGGCCAAGGCCAATCATTGGCGGGGCGACACGCGCCGAAAACTGGGTATCAGGATGCATATCGCCATAACCAAGTTCAGCAATTTTTAAATTGGGTTTACGTAACATCACTTGGTGGCCATCCGTAAAAGCAACCGCAATCTCTTGATAAGTGATGTGGATTTGTCCTTCTGCTTTTTGATCGGGCAAAGCGAAATCTTGTAACTGTCCACCATAGATGGGTTCGGGGATCCCCCCTTCTTTGGCGTAGATCGCTTTTTGTTCATCCGTCACCGCTGGAATACTCAGGCGAACCAACATCGAAACGGCATGTGTGTCATTTTTTTCTGGCGGATGGCCGCGACCATCTTTGATGTGACAATTTTGGCAACCATTGGTGTTAAAAAGCGGCCCTAAACCATCTCTTGCATCAGTGGATGATGGCGCTGGCACCCAAGGGTTACGAAAGAAACTGTTTCCCACGCTAAAATCGAGCCGTTTACTCATGGGCAAATTGGCCGCAGGAAGCGAGTAAGCATTCGGCCCAGCTTTGGTTGTACTGGTTTTGCCACCCGATTTCACCTCATCGGCATAAACGGGGTTGGCAAGCAAGGTTAGGAGCGCGACGGTAAAAAACGATCTCATTGGGCTTTTCTCAACATCTTTATTCAGTGTAAACGTGGAAAAGGGCTCATCTGAGCCCTTGGATCTTTCATCTTATTATTAGAATTCGTGGTCTGCAGTATCTGGATTAAGGTTATCAATCCCAATCACTGAAGCGGTACGTTCTATCGAAGCGGTTTGAGCCACTAAAGCCATAATGGCTCCATTGACTATCGCGTTGCCTTGAGGATTGTTAGCCGCGATCAATTGATCGAAATGCTGATTATCTTTTTCAGCCGACGTGACTAATTTGCCGACTTCAGCGCGCGCACTGTCAAACTGCTTTTGAATCTCTTTGGCTGCTTGTGCATCCTTTTGTGCCACTAAATCATTCAGGCTTGGGCCTGTTAGTACCTTTCCGTCTTGACGCTGGTACGAACCCGTATAAAGGTTGTAAATACCTTGTTCATTATAGTAATGAGAGTTATGGGTATTATCCGAGAAACAATCGTGCTCATCTTCAGTCGAGTTTGCTTCTAGCGCCACTTTCATACGCTCGCCCGCTAATTCGCCCAGTGATAAAGAGCCCATACCAAATAGCATCTTACGCAAACCATTGTCTGCTGATTCAGCAAGTAATTCATGACGGTAATTGGCTTTTTCATCCGCAGACCACTGTTTTTCCATCCATGCTAAATCTTGCACGAGCAGTTGAGCAGCCGCTTTTAAGTATTGAGCACGGCGATCACAATGGTTATTAGTACATTCGCTACCCACGACAAAATCCGTGTAAGCACGAGCACCAGCTCCCGCATTGGTGCCATTTAAATCTTGGCCCCACAGTAGGAACTCAATGGCATGATAACCTGAAGCGACGTTAGCTTCAGAGCCACCAATTTCGTTTAAGCTGGCAATCAGCTCTGGTGTGATAGTCGAGACATCAATCGTTGTCGCGCCAATTTTCAACGTTTGGTTGGCAATGATGTTAGCGCTGGCGCCTTCATTGCCCAGTTCATATTGGTAATCAGTAGCGACGTAGTCAATCAGCCCTTCATCAAGAGGCCAAGCATTGAGTTGCCCTTCCCAATCGTCAACAACGGCATTGCCAAAACGGAAGACTTCGGACTGCTGGTAAGGCACTCGCGATGCTAACCACGCTTGTTTCACCTCTTCCAATTTAGCCGCCGAGGGAGTCATCAAGAACTGATCAATTGATTTTTTTAATGATTGAGCGGTCGTCAGCGAATCTGCAAACACGGCATGGGCAATATTGGCATAATGTTCGACCACCTGCTCCTTAGTGACGGTAACGGCAAATGACGCACTACTTGCGATGGCAAGTGAGGCAGCAATTGACTGAATAAGAAGCGTGTTAACTTTCATGGGAGCATCCTTGTTGAGGCGATTTGAGCGTTATCTTATGGTAGTGCTAATTATTATCATTTGCACTTTTAGTCGCCGATAATACAAATTATCCATTTTTTTGCAAGGTAAAAACGCCAAAAACCTCACCGAAATGAGGTTTTTGGCTGTCATCTATAAGTCTGACTTATAGTTTTAAGTTGTGTTTGCCATGGGAAACTTTGGCCTTGAGGTAATTTTCATTACCCGACTTAATATGTGCCGCGGTATTCACGACCTCTACAATTTCAATACCATGCTCCTTCAGCTCACGACTTTTTTTAGGGTTATTAGTGACTAAACGAATCTTGGTTACATTTAACGCTTTCAACATCTGCGCCGCTTCAGTGAAATCACGCAAGTCGTCACCAAAGCCAAGATGATTGTTGGCTTCATAGGTATTCATCCCCGCACTTTGTAAGCGATAGGCATCAATTTTGTTGTACAGACCAATGCCTCGACCTTCTTGACGCAAATAGAGGATAATGCCGCCAACTTCGCCCATTTTATTAATGGTTTCTTCTAATTGTTCACCACAATCACAGCGTGATGAGTGAAAAACATCGCCCGTTAAACACTCTGAATGCATACGGACTAAAGGAGTTTCCTGAGTAACATCAGCGGATTTAAAAATGACCGCAACATGTTCTTTGTCTGTTTTCAGTCCTCTAAAAGAGAGTATTTCGGCGTCAATATTGCTTTTTAGACCGACTTTGAAATCCACTCTGGCTCGTACTTCCGCCATATCTACACTCACTTGAATAATTGCTTGTTGCAATGCTGAATTGATTTGCATTCGAATTGACCCATTGATGACCTAACTATGGGGATAGATACTCCCCTTTTCAATAAAAAGATCACTTGCTGAGAAATGTTATAATATAACATTTCTCAGCAATCAAAAGAAAAAATCTCACCACTTCACGTTATCTTGTTCGGTTCAAAGACAAAACACGTTGATTATTAGACTATATTCCATAGTCAGGACTCACACTCAACATCCAAAATAAGGAAAAATCATGCTGATAGGTTTCGACATTGGCGGCACCAAAATTGAAATTTGCGTACTGGATAAATCAGGAAACACCCTATTTAAACACCGAACCCCTACCCCACATGAGTACGAGCTTTTTCTAAGCACCTTATGTCAACTGGTTGCAATGGCCGAAAGCGAAACGCAAACTCACTGCCAAATCGGGATTGGACTTCCCGGAGCCATCAGCCCAGCGACAGGGCTTATCAAAAATGCCAATTGCACTTTTTTAAATGGTCGAGATTTAAAAGCTGATCTGTGCGCTCGCCTGCAACGCAATGTTGTTATTGCCAATGATGCCAATTGCTTTGCGCTGTCTGAAGCGGTCGATGGTGCCGCCAAAGATGGTAACGTAGTCTTTGGCGCGATTTTGGGCACAGGTTGCGGCGGCGGTATTGTAATCAACAAGCAGGTATTGGTCGGTGCGAACGCCGTATGCGGTGAGTGGGGGCACAATCCGCTGCCAAGTTTTACCAATGAACGTGATGGGCCTAATCGCCACTGTTATTGCGGACGCGATAACTGCATTGAACTCTTTATCTCCGGTTCTGGCTTAACAAAGAGTGCTCAGTTGATTGGTCAACAAGAGTGGAATGCAGCCGAAATTATCACTCGCTACCAGCAGCAAGACCCACAAGCAACAAAGCTTTATCAACAATTGATTGATCAAATGGCGCGCAGCTTTGCTTGCATCGTCAATGTGTTGGATCCTGATGTGATAGTGCTTGGTGGAGGATTATCAAACGTAGCATCGCTGTATGTTGATCTGCCTCGGGCAACAGCGAACTATGTTTTTTCTGATAGTGCACAGATTGTGTTTACCCAAGCGAAATATGGTGACAGCAGCGGCATCCGTGGTGCAGCTTGGCTAGGTTTGAACTAGAAGAAAGTGATTAAAGTCACAACTTTAGTCATCGAAAAATTAAGTAAAGCAAGTGTTTTACATATCAAATGACTGATATTTAAAACATATACTCCTAATTCTATTTATATTTCACCCCAGCACACAAACACAAATGATAGTAATTACCATTTAGATCTAATATCATTGCGCACAGCTTGAATCTGTTATTGATGAATAAGGTAATAACTCAGATGTACACTAAAACACTACTATCAGCCTCCATATTGCTAGCGCTTTCCCCTGCTGCTCTCGCAGAAGAAGTTTCTCGATTCGATGAGGTTGTTGTTTCGGCAACGCGAACTTCTCAAACCATCGAAAATACCGCCGCTTCTGTTGCTGTCATTTCGAGCAAAGACATTGAAGCCAATATGGCAAAAGATGTCGCAGCTATCCTTGAATATACCCCTGGAGTTTCAACCAATAGCTCATCTCGCCAAGGTGTACAGACCATCAATATTCGCGGCGTAGAAGGTAATCGAATCAAAATCATGGTTGATGGAGTCACACAAGGACAAGCATTCGACGGAGGTCCTTACTCTTTTGTCAATTCGAGCGCTATCAGTATCGATCCCGATATGGTAAAGAGTGTTGAAGTCATCAAAGGTGCGGCGTCAAGCCTTCACGGCAGTGATGCCATTGGTGGTGTCGTCGCTTTTGACACCAAAGATCCTCGTGATTTCCTAAAAGGAGACGCAACCACAGGCGGACAAGCAAAGCTTTCCTACTCTTCAGAAGATAAATCTTTCAGTGAACATATTGCCATTGCAAATAGAAGTGGCAATTTAGAGACCTTGGTCGCCTATACTCGCCGTGATGGACAAGAGCAACAAAATTTTGCAGATCGTAAAGAAGATTATTCGATAGAGAGTCAAGATAGTGCAAAAAATGACTTGCTACTTAAGCTCCAATATCAACTGAGCGATGCTCACCGTTTGGAGTTCTTTGGTGAAGCACTGCATAACAAAACAGATTCTGATATCGCTCATTCCAGTTACAAAAACTATCATGGTCAAGATACAACGAAACAGTATCGCCTTGGCATCAAACACATTTGGCTAGCTGACTCTGCCATCGCAGACACCATCACTAGCCGAGCATCTTGGCAAAGCAAAGAAGATAACGGTTTAACGCACCGTTTTCAGCCAGCATCGTCAGGAAGGCCTCCTTACACTCCAGCCAATGCGGACAACCAACAAACCAAAGATTACTTCTATAATGAAGATAAAATTGAATTAGAAACGCAACTGGATAAGTTAGTTACCTTAGGTCAAACCGAACATAACTTTATTTATGGTTTAAGTTTTGCCAGTAGCGATATTTCAAATACCAATACAGAACTCAACTCGGATCCTGCAACGCCAAATCAAGTTTTGGTTTATACACCGGATGCTACAGACCAAAAAATCGGCCTCTTTGTTCAAGATGAGATCACCCTTTTGAGCGGTGATTTGATTGTCACACCAGGCCTTCGTTATGATTCATTTAGCACCGATCCCGGTGGTAGCACCACAGAACCTCTCGTTAAATTTGACGATTCAGCACTCACCAGCCGTCTTGGCGCACTGTACCGTATCAATAATCAACATTCAGTATTTGCTCAAGTCAGCCAAGGCTTCCGTGCCCCTAACTTTACTGAGCTGTACTACACGTATGACAACATTGCTCACCGTTATGTGAACGATCCAAACCCATACCTTAAGTCAGAAACAAGCTTGGCCTATGAATTGGGTTATCGTCACAATACAAACGTCTCGGCAACTGAAATTTCTGCATTTTATAGCGACTATGATGATTTCATTGAACGAGTTACAACTAATAAAGTGAACGGAATAACCCACTACTCCTATGTCAACTTAAGTGAAGCGACGATCAAAGGGATTGAATTATCAAATCAATTAAAATTGGATCAATTAATTGGAGCGCCGAATGGTATGTCAACACGCCTAGCGGCAAGTTATAGCAAAGGTGAAGATGGTAACGGACGTCCATTGAACAGCGTAAACCCATGGAATGTTGTCGCAGCACTAAATTATGATGATGAAAGTACCACTTGGGGTACTAGCCTGAAGTTGAATTATACTGCTGCGAAGTCAGCCGGTAATATCAACCGTGACCAACTTAATAGCGGTACAGAAAACCAAGTTGAACTGCCGAGTGCGACCATTGTCGATATCACCGCTTACTTTAAACCAATGCAAGATGTCACTATTACTGCGGGCATATTTAACTTAACCGACAAAGAGTACTACCGTTGGAATGATATCCGCGGTAAAACAAACTTAGATAACGACTACTCTCAAGCTGAGCGTAACTATGCTATTACCGCTAAATATGAGTTTTAGCGATTAAACCATTATTCACAAAGCCAGCGTTATGCTGGCTTTGTTGTTCCATGAACTCCTCAATAAAAAAGGCTAGATAACTAGCCTTTTCTTACAATGTCCAATGTATCTTGAGCGATTAAGATTACGCGTTGGAAATTTTCTTATGCCCTTCATCAAGGTGCACAAAATCAACCATGTCATCACCAGACACTTGATACGCCTGGCCAAAGCCTTTCACATAAAGACCTTTTTCTACTTTCAACTGGAATAAAGCAAAGTCTTGCAGCTGGCTTAAGCCGTCAATGATCTCGCCAAAACGAGCTTGCATTTGACCAATGACTTGCTGCCATAATGCCGTTTCACGTGGTACGACACTCGCAACGGCGTCAAACGTCAGCCGTTGACGCGCAAAAATCTGTTTTGATGAGCCTTCGTCTGCAATCATCATCAAGGAGACGTGCGGGTTCACCTCCAAGTTACGCGCATGACGAGCGATGTGCGAAATCAGCACAAAGTAACCTTCTTGGTTTTGTACAAATGGCGCGTAACTCACATTCGGACGGCCTTCCGCGTCCACTGTAGCCAATTGCAATGTACGGCGTTCTTGACGAAACTCTTGGATTTCAGGTTCCAATCGTCCTTGTAATCGCTCTTGTTTGATCTGCTGATCCATGACTTTCTCCTCGACCCTTTCGCATTGCGTTCAGGGCTTATCGTTATATCAATATTATTGGTTGGAATGAACGTCTTGTTGTAGTGCTTTAAAACGTGCGACTTGCTCTGCAATCAGTTCGCGCTTTTCATCTCGGCCTAGATAAATTTTAAAAATGTTATCGCCTTGCTCACTAAAGAAACCAAAGTAATGACTTTCACGTCCCATAAAAGGCTTGCTGACTAAAGCAACGTGTTGGATGGATTCCAACTTTAAGTGGCCGTGTAACTCACCCTCTTTACCCATCAAGTTATAATAGCCACGAGCCAACTTCCCTTTTGGAAAAGGTGCTTTCACTTCAAATATAGAGCCAAAAGAGTGGACAATCGTTGTGACCATTCCCCAATCCGCTAATGATTCCAACAGCGATTGAGCTTGAGCTCCATCAACAATCGCAACCATCTCTTTAGGCAATGCCTGCACCACTTCAAATTCAGTCACATTCAACTCTTGCGCCATCGCTGCCGGCAATAAGGTCGGTTGTTGCTCTAATAAAGAGGCCACTTTCTGTTCAAGTAAATCCATATTCATTTCCAGTTCGTTCTTCGCTTTAAATCGCCTTACGCTGGCTCAGTACATCACATTAATCGCCACTAAAAACCCGATCTAGTAAGTAAAATTATGGCAAGGGTGAATTAATTCAGGTTGTTTATGATTGATTGTGGTTGATCGAAAACCCTGTGCTAACAAGGCATTTCTAACCCAGCTTTTAAATTCGTAAAATCATAATTTGATGCAAATGATAATGCAATTGATAATTGATCTTATTTTGATGTTGAGTAATAATCCCTTCATCAGAACGCTTTGTTGCTATATGGAGTACCACGTGAATTTCACTAGATATCTTGTCGCTGGCAGTCTATCTCTCGCGATTCACGCGGCGATCTTGTTTGTTGATGACGAATCAAAAGTGTTTGCCATGCCTGCGGGAAATCAATCCACCTCAGTGTCGATTAACTTTGTGGCTCAACCTCAAGCTCAGGTAGTACAAGAGCAAGCAACAAAAACCCCACCTCCAGAAAAGAGAGCCAACAAACCCAAACCAGCAAAAAAAGAGCCGCAAAAAGTGGTGCAGAAAAAGAGCCTGTCAAAACCGGTAAAAGACAAACCGGCTCCTAAAATACCGACAAAATCAGCACAAGTGCAAACTCCTGTAAAGGAAGCTGTGACATCCTCTGTAGAGAATGAAAATAGCGCTGAATCGACACCGAAAACCGCCGCCGCCCCAAGCAGCAGCGGCGCAACTAATCAACCGAAATTAGTCGATGCGCCGTCTTTTGTTACTCGCCCAGCCCCTCCTGTTTATCCAAGGCTTGCACAAAAACGAGGAATTGAAGGGGTCGCTATGTATGAGGTGTGGTTAGACGAAAACGGCCGCCAAATCAAACAGGTGCTGCTCTCTTCGTCGGGCGCGGCGCTGCTGGATGAATCGGCTCTTAATGCCATCAAACAATGGAAATTCTCTCCTCAAGTGGTGAACGGTGAAAAAATAGCCCACCGAGTGCAAATCCCAGTACGTTTTAAATTGGAAGGATAATGGAACTACTTACTCAACTAGAACAACAACTTGGCCTGATGGCCCGGCCTCTTTTTGTCTGCTCAGCACTTGCGACCATGATCATTACTGAACGGCTTTTCCAAGTACTGCTTAGCCTTGGTGTTGGAAAAGGTGCGATCGGTAGTGCGCTCAACCAAATATCACCGACCAATACAGCGCAAATTGAGGCGTTAGCCAGTGAATTTTCCAGCAAGCGCCCATTGCTTTATAAAGGGGTTGCCATGCTGCTTGCTCATCACGATTTCTCCAAAGGATTACGTGAAGATGCGGCGGGCATTTGGTTGCAAGAAAAGCGTCATCAACTGCATTCCGGACTGCGTATTTTATCTTTGATTGGTGTGATCAGCCCACTGCTAGGCTTACTTGGCACTGTGTTAGGTTTAATTGAAATGTTCAAGGGGGTGGCGCTCTCTTCTGGCAATATTACGCCAAACGACCTTGCGGATGGCCTAGGCATTGCGATGCGAACCACGGCTGCAGGTTTGCTGATCGCGCTTCCCGCAATTACCGGCGCTCAATTGCTTGGCGTATGGGCTGACAGAGTGATGGCAAAACTTGAGCACACACTCAATTATGTCAACTTATGGCTCGAAGGTGTTTCTTTACAGCATGATTGCACCACCAAACAAGAGCGTGTAGCTAAGTATGAAGACGTCTCTGATAATGATGTGGTAATGCCTCATGATTAAAACGCCGCACTCTCACTCATCCGCATTAATGCCAGATTTAACGCCATTGTTGGATATCATTTTTATTGTCATGGTGTTTTTACTGCTTACAGCCGCGGTTAAATTTGAGTCATTAGACGTTTCACTGCCAACAACCGACTCACCCACCGTGAGTGAAGTGAACAAGCAGTCAATCACAGTGAATCTTCTGGCGCACGAACCTTACTGGGCTATCGATGGCAAACAGTATATCGATTGGAATAACTTCACATTGGCGTTGTTAGAACAAAGCAAAGCGAGTGATCGCCCCATCGTGATTGGCGCAGACAAAACCGCCGAAGTGCAGCAGTTGGTTAAATTGCTGGCGTTCTTGCAAGACAATGGCATCGCTGCCACTCAGTTATTAACCGACCATCCCCAATAGCCTATTCATACACGCTTTTAAAAACCGTATGATTTTCATGAGTACAACACGATGACACACAAATCTCTTTCTCATTGGCTTGTTGCCATAACGCTCTTCATCTTATCACCTTGGCTCTGCGCGCAAGAACGGATTATCAGTGCGGGCAGCGCGGTGACCGAAATCCTCGTTGCGTTAGGCGCACAAAATAAACTTGTTGCGGTCGATGTCACCAGTGAAATTCCAAACGATCTTGCTCTCCCAAAAATCGGTTATCATCGCCAATTATCCGCAGAAGGATTATTAGCCTTAGCACCAACACAATTGATTGGTTCTAGTGAAATGGGGCCAGAAAGCACATTGCAACAGCTTAAAGGCGCTGGCGTTAACGTCGAGGTGGTGAATGATGAATCCACACCACAGGGGTTGTTGGCACGCATTGACCAAATCGCGACGCTCGCTGATGCAAAGCCTCAAGCTAAAGCGCTCAAACAGCAAGTTCAAAGCACAATAGCGGCGTTAATCCACCATCAATCTACCCACAAGACTCCGAAAAAGGTGCTATTTCTTCTTATCCACGAAGGAAGAGCAGCTAACGTGGCGGGCAGTGACACCACGCCAAACAGCATTATTGAGTTGGCTGGCGCGGTTAACCCAGCCGCTGAACAAGTGACGTCTTATAAACCACTGTCGATGGAAGCGATAATTGAGATGCAACCAGACGTGATTTTAGTCAGTGGCCGCAGTTATGAAAAACTCGGAGGAGCAGACGCCATTTTGCAATCCATACCGACGTTAGTAGCAACTCCGGCTGGGATAAATAAGCAGATCATCACCATCGATGGCCACGCTCTCGTCGGCGGGTTAGGCCTTAAAAGCTTGGCTGAAGCGCAACGTCTAAACGCATTGCTCTATCCTTAAGGAGCTTATTTTGTTACGTCATCTCTCAAAAAATGTGGTGAATGCAACGCTGTTAGTTTTGGTAATCTTAGTGAGCCTTTATTCTGTCACCGTTGGTCCAATGAATATCAGCTTCAGTGACAGCATAAAAAGTCTCGTGCTGCACTCCAATGACATTGCCGCGCACATCAATTTAGTCATCCACGAAATACGCTTTCCGCGTACCCTGCTCTGCTTGTTGGTCGGCGCAATTTTGGCGCTGTGCGGAACGGTGATGCAAGGCTTGTTTCGTAATCCATTAGCTGAGCCTGGCATTATCGGTGTTTCGGCAGGTTCAGCCCTCGGAGCCGCACTTGCGATTGTGCTATTCGCCAATTTAGCGCTGTTTTCCAACCCGTGGATGAGCGCTGCGGTGGTACCTATTTTTGCCTTTTTAGGCGGTGCATTGACTACCTTGTTGGTTTATCGATTAGGCACCAGTAAATTTGGTACTTCCGTCACCATCATGCTACTCGCAGGCGTCGCCATCAGCGCGCTATCGGGGGCGGGTATTGGCTATTTGAATTATGTTGCAGACGATCAAATGCTACGCGATCTCTCATTGTGGTCAATGGGATCACTGGCGGGTGCAAACTGGCAAAATATTCTCTTGTGCGCTGTGACCTTACTGCTGCTGCTCGTCTGTTTCTCCCGTCAAGCGATGGCGCTCAACGCACTATTACTTGGCGAGTCTGAAGCGCGTCATCTAGGCATTTCTGTGCAACGGCTTAAACGTTCAATGATTTTACTCAGCGCACTCGGCGTTGGAGTGACCGTCAGCGCGGTGGGTATGATTGGTTTTATCGGTTTGGTCATCCCTCATCTAGGCCGGATGCTGGTTGGCCCCGATCACCGTAGTTTGATCCCCATTTCGGCTTTACTTGGTGCACTCTTACTCACTGTCGCCGATATGTTTGCCCGTATAGCAGTGGCACCTGCGGAGCTGCCTGTCGGGATTGTGACTGCGCTGGTGGGTGCACCTTTCTTCCTTTATCTTCTGTTTCAACAAAAAGGCAAAGTATTTTGAGTACAACGGCAGCGATCCAAGCCAGTAATATATCGGTTAAATTTGGCCATCGAACCATTTTGGATAAGATTGATATTGAGATTTTTTCAGGTCAAGTCACAGCGTTACTTGGCCCCAATGGTGCTGGAAAAAGTACCTTGCTGAAAATACTCAGCGGTGAAATCTCATCAACAGGCAAAATGGCTTACTTCGGTGTTCCGCAAGCACTGTGGCAACCGAATGAGTTAGCAAAGCACTTGGCTATTCTTCCGCAGCAAAGTACGTTGAGCTTTCCTTTTATCGCTCAAGAAGTGGTGGAATTAGGCGCACTGCCATTAAATTTATGCCACCAACAAGTCAGTGAAGTGGCGCTACACTACATGCAACAAACCGATATCAGCGATAGAGCGAACAATCTCTACCCGGCTTTATCGGGTGGTGAAAAACAACGTTTACATCTGGCGCGGGTATTAACTCAACTTCACCACTCCGGTGACAAAAAAATCCTGATGCTGGATGAACCAACGTCAGCGTTAGATCTGGCTCACCAGCACAATACACTGCGCATTGCACGTTCATTAGCACGCCAAGAGCAGTGCGCTGTTGTAGTCGTGCTGCACGATCTCAACCTTGCGGCTCAATATGCAGATCGCATGGTGATGCTGCACAATGGCAAACTGGTTTGTGATGCGCCACCTTGGGAAGCGCTCAATGCAGAAAGAATTGAGCAGGTGTATGGCTACTCGTCGCTTGTCGCCGCACATCCAACCATGGATTTCCCAATGGTCTACCCCATCTAATATTGTCCTTAATAATTGTCCGTATTTGTGGGCGCGTCCCTTCGCTATAATGCGCCCCAATTCTTTATATCGTTTTTTAAAAGGTACCCCATGAGTCAGTACGTCGTCTGTGCACTCTATAAGTTTGTTGAACTCAATCACTACCAAGAGCTGCAAGCACCGCTTCTTGAACTAATGGAGGAAAACCAAATTCGTGGCACGCTATTATTAGCCAGTGAAGGAATTAACGGCACTGTGGCATCAACACGCAAAGGGATAGATGTGCTACTAGCTTGGCTTGATGCAGAACCGAACTTGAAAGGCACGGTTTACAAAGAATCACAAGCCTCAGAGCAGCCATTTAACCGTACCAAAGTGAAGCTAAAAAAAGAGATTGTCACTATGGGCGTTGAAGGTATTGACCCTCGTCACGTTGTGGGCACTTACGTGAAACCAGAAAACTGGAATGCGCTAATTTCAGACCCTGATGTGCTGGTTGTCGATACCCGTAATGATTATGAAATCCAAATCGGCACCTTCAAAAATGCGCTTAACCCACACACTGAAACCTTTCGTGAGTTTCCTGATTATGTGAAGAAGAACCTCGCACCAGAGAAACACAAAAAAGTCGCGATGTTTTGTACTGGCGGGATTCGCTGTGAAAAGTCCACGGCTTATTTAAAAGAGCAAGGGTTCGATGAGGTGTACCATCTCGAAGGTGGCATTTTGAAATACTTAGAAGAAGTGCCGCAAGAAGAGAGCTTATGGCAAGGTGACTGCTATGTGTTTGATGGCAGAGTGGCTGTAGGGCACGCTTTAAAAGAGAGTCACTACGATGTATGTAACGCTTGCCGTTTGCCGATTACCTATGAAGACAAACAGAGCGAAGTCTACGAGCAAGGCGTCAGTTGCCCATCCTGCTTCGGTACTCACTCTGCGGAACAACTGGCCCGTTTCCGTGAGCGAGAAAAACAAGTTCAGCTCGCAAAACAGCGTGGAGAAGCACACATTGGCGGTGATACCGCATCACTGATCGAGCAAAAGCGTGCGCAAAAATTAGCACGCAAAGCTGAGCAGCGCGGCTCGAAGCGCTAATATTTACCCCAATGCTTACTTCAAAGGATTCAAATCCTATTGGAATAGAAAAAGGCCGCAGCGTTAAAACTGCGGCCTTTTTTTTAAAAAAATCACTGAATACCGTATTTCGCTAAAATGGCATCAAATGTTCCGTCAGCTTTAATCGTGGCTAACCCTTTGTTATACGCATCAATATATTTCTGCGCATTAGGGTTTGCTTTACCTGAGGTAACATGTAAAGGATTTTTAGACAAAGATGCAGTGGTAAACTGAAAATCACTGCTATTTAAGCCCGCCTCTTTCATGGTCGATAACGCAACCAACTTATCTTCAAGGGTAAGATCGATTCGTTTGGCTTGCAGTTTCTTCAAGTTAGTCGTGAGATCATTAGCGTCTGGTTTGTTGAAATTAGTGGCGGATAAAAAGTCATCCCCATAACCATAGCCCCTAACGATGCCAACTTGTTTGCCACTCAAACTATTTAAACCTGAAAATTCGAAAGCATCGCCCGCTCTTTTAATAAAGCTCAGTTCATTTTCTAAATATGAGTCACTGTAAAGTAAATAAGCCGTTCTCTCCTGCGTATACCAAGTTGCAGGCAACAGATCAATTCTGCCTTTACTCACCTCATCTAATGCTCGTGACCAAGGCATGATTTGAAAATTGACGTCATAGCCCTGTGTTTTCATAGCCGCAACAGCGATTTCTACCGATAGCCCCGGCATGCTTTTATCCGGTGAAATAAACGGTGGCCATGGATCTTGCGCAGCCGTAATAGTAGCAGCAAAGCTACTCGGTAAGGCCATCATCATACTGAAAATAAAGATCAACAGACGCTTCATACTTTCTTCTCCTTGAAGGTGGAACTTATGTTTTGAACTTACGCATATGAGTTTTAATGTTTGAGCTCAGTTGAAGAACTTCTTTCGTTCTCTGAGCATTATCTTGACCACTACTCGACAGCTCATTAGTGGCCTCTGATGCTTCAACAATCGCCTGACTGACTTCATCAATGGCTTGTTTCTGCTCTTCTGTGGCATGCGAAATCTCTCCATTTCTTTCAGAAATTTCAGAGATAGTATTTTTCACCTGCTCAACAGAATGTTGTGACTCTGATACTCGCTTAGCGGTGCTTTCTAACAAATTAGAGATGCGAATAATTTCTTGCTCAACCGATTCTGTTGCACTGCTAAGTGAGCGAATATTGGTTTGGATCTGTTCGGTGGATTGGCTGGTTTTGGTCGAAAGGTTGCGCACTTCGTCAGCCACTACTGCAAAACCACGACCATGCTCACCTGCGCGTGCCGCTTCAATAGCAGCGTTCAGTGCCAGCAAGTTGGTTTGCTCGGAAATGTCATTAATCACCCCGACCACCGTTGATATTTTTCGCCCTTCATCAAGCAGCTTATGCATCTCCGCGTTTACCGAACCCATTTCGGAACGCATGTTTACAATCTCGGCGGCAGAGCGTTCTATTGAGTGGTAAACATTATCGACCAATTGAGAAGCCTCACTTGCTTGCCTTGCGGCGTCATTAGCGGTTTCAGCCACTGTTGCCACCGACTGACTCATCTGTGTGGAAGCGGCAGCGACGGTCGATAAACTGTGTTTTTGTTGATCAATTTGCTGCGCATTTCTCATGGCAACCTGACCACTCATCTCTGCGGTGTCTTTTAACTGCACAGAAGCATTCGTTACTTGTACAACTATCTCCCTTAGCGACTCCGTAAAATGATTAATACTGCGGATGATCTGCGAAAACTCTCTATATTTGGGTTCTGGAATGATACGACTTAAATCCCCTTCACCGGTTGCAAGATCGGCCACTCGCTCTGTCAAATCGTTGAGCGGGCGAAGGACGGTTTTCGTTAACGCCAAAATTAAGAATACAATCATTACGCTATCTAAAATCAGCAACTCAATCAGGCTATATTGCAGACTTTGTAACAAGGTTTTTTCTAGCCTATCTGTGTTATAGAAAAGCTCTACCTGACCAACTTCATTTTCCTTTTCATACTCAACAAAGGTGAGCTTTTGCACCGAAGAGAGCATGGATTCGTATTGTTTTCCCTCATTGGGCTCCATCTCTTTCACATCTTGAGAGTCGGGTGATGTACTCAGGAAAAGAAGCGGTGTACCACCCGCATCTTTCACTCTAACCGCTTGTATGTCTGGGTTATTTAACTCTGCTGAAATAGTGAGTTTGGCGGCATGTAAATCAAAATCCCAAATTGCTTTAGGTAGGCTGTAGCTCAAGCGCTCTTTTGCATTCAAGATTGATGTATCTAGGCTATGCTGTAGCTCCGCTTTCTTTGACTGGTAATCAATGTAACTAGAAATGCCCAACACAATGGACACTGCCAGAACAACTTGGGTAACAAAGATCACTTTGACACTTTTCCACATACTTCATTTCGCCTTAATCAATGGTATGAGTTAAGCACTGTGCGTTGACTTCATCGCACCGCATGATAGCCATCTGACTCTTGTGTTTAATGAATAGGACGCAGACCAGAAGAGAGGTCAATATCATCTCTGCTATTGTTTGAACTCATACCGATCATGTTGATCTCACTTATCTTTTACTTAAGGATAGACCAAGAAAGAAAAAGGTTATTATTTTTTGAGCCGAAAGTTTACTTTCGGCTTAATTTAGAATTGAGTAGCGAATGAAGAAGCGCTGACGGGCTGGATAGGAGAGTATTTGGCCGTAACCAACGCATTTAATAGTGATACTCCTGTCGCCTCTTGTTCGGTAAACACTCTTGCACTCATCACTGCTTTTCCGCCGTTGATGAACACTTCTAATGAAGAATTATCCGCGAGAATCTGCAGCTCAACCTGTTCACACTCTAAGGCCAATTCACGAATCACATCACCTTGGCGTATCAAAGTATGGGAACGATCAAAGCGTAATACTTTTTGCTGGGCATCTAAACTCAGTTCAACGTATTGCTCATCTTTTTCAAACAAACGTAAGCTTGCCCCCCACGGCAAAGTGATACACATTTCAAAACTTTTGGTGTTGAGAATGGTGCATTTATCGCTTAACTCCAAACTTACCGGCTGGTGACATAACTGCTCTAGTTCTCTTATAGGCCTTTGAATAAGTTGATCATTCTCAACACTCAACTCACGTAGTGCCGTAAGTTGATGCAACCAGCCGTTGTCACAGCTAGGATGATTAACTTCGTCAGGCAGCCCCATCCATGCACACAAGACACGATGCCCGTCTGCCGTTTGCATGGTTTGAGGAGCATAAAAATCAAAGCCGTGATCCAGTGGTTGCAGATGACAAAAGTGAGGATGATCATTTTCATCCCATAAGACTTTTGCAATACGATTCTGATGGATAACTGTGTGGTTCACGTTATCTGAAATAATCCCTTGAGGGCCAAAAACAAAATAACTTTGGCCCGCAATTTCAAACAGATCGGGACATTCCCACATGTAACCTAGCGGTGCGATTTCTTCACCAAATAGACCATCGAAATGCCACTCTTTAAGATCATGTGAATGGTAAATCGCCAGCCGACCTTGCAACTGCGTTGTTTGCGCGCCAAGCAACATGAGCCATTTGCCTCGGTGGCGCACTATTTTAGGGTCGCGAATGTGTTCCGTGACACCCGTTGGCAAATTACGGATCACTGGGCCACGTTTTTCAAAACGGAGACCATCTTGCGACACGGCTAAACATTGCGTTGTTTGACGCAATCGCTGTTCACCTAACCGAACATTGCCAGTATAGAAGAGCATCAACTCATCGTTGTGACTTAAAGCATGACCAGAAAAAACTCCGTGACTGTCATACCAATCTGATGGAGTCAGTGCAATACCTTGCCATTGCCAGTGAATAAGATCAGTACTCGTCAGTTGTACCCAATATTTATCCTTGTGCTCACACCCATAAGGATACCACTGATAAAAAAGATGATATTTTCCTTGGTGATAAATGAAACCGTTTGGGTCATTGAGCAGCCCTTGCGGCGGAGAAATATGCCACGTTGGACGAAAGGGACAATCGTTTGGCGAGGAATAGGCGTACGCATTAAGCCGCAGCTGAGAATCAATCATTCGACCTAAACTGTTGATCAGTTCATCGGCATATTCATTGATGCTATCTTGTTGAATCAAAAATGAAAGCTGCCACTCACCAAGCACTTCTCGCAATCGCATATGGCTAGGCAAAACATTGACTAAAGCTGGATCTCGCAGCGCAATAACGATTTCGCCTCTTGGTGCGAGTACTCTATGAATATTGGCCGGGCCGCCAACTAATCTCACCATCTCTTCAAATGACATTTTTTCCACTGGCACTGTTTCTAATGACATGACTTACACTCAATTTTCGGGAACGATTGCAAAATATAAAAAAATAAGCCTGCTTGCAAGCATTGGTGAAATATTACCCTCAATTATGCGGGCTTCCCCTCAGCAAGTACCTTCAGTCTTAGCCGGTTTCACGTTCGATATTTTGGAATGTTAACACGACTTTACTCATCTCCTGCCCACGACCCGCAATACGTTCAAGCAACATCTTGGCTGCATTTTCACCTGCTTTATCAAAGGCATAGTTGAATGTTGATAAGCTTGGGTTACTGACAAATGCGAGCTCATCATTGCCAACTCCTAATACTTTTATTTGCGATCCAACCTGAAACCCAGACTCTTGCAGTGCTTTCACCGCTCCAACCGCAATTCTATCGGTTGCGCAAAAAAGACCATCTAATTGTGGGTATTGAGTGATTAATGTTTTAGCTTGTAAGTAACCAGATTCAATCGAAAAATCACCACGCACATGAAACAACAGGGTTAAATTGTTGATACCCAGTGCTTGCTCTAACCCTTGAGAACGCAAGCAATCCACCGCTACGTCATCGCTCTGAACACCAATAAAACCAATGTGTTGACAACCTTTTGCTATCAACCGTTTACCCGCTTCGAATCCAACGCGAAGATCATCATGAACAATACTCGGGATATCGTGCAGTGAGCCATCTTGCCCAACCAATACCACCGGGACATTAGATTGTTGGATTGCTTTCACTAATGGCATATCAAGGTGTGTAGCGTAAAGTACAATGCCTTCGACTCTCTTTTGATTAAATATTTGAATATATTCCAATTCTTTAGCGTGATCTTGATGAGTATTGGCAAGCAACACGTGTTTGCCCGCTTGTTCAAATATGGCACTTAAACCATCAACGCCTTGTGCTGTCGCATGCGAAGAGACTCGCGGAACGATGACTCCAATTAAATTGGTTTTTTGTGATTTGAGATCTTTAGCGACTTGGTTGACCATATAGCCGCACTCGGAAATCGCCTTTAAAACTTTGATTTTTGTAGACTCTTTAACACCATACTCATCATTTACAACGCGTGAAACCGTCGATTTAGAAACTCCGGCCAGCTTAGCGACATCGTGCAAACTCGACATACATAACCTTACTCATTCTGTTTTGGGATTGTTTGCAAAACTCAGCGCTGCAAACGATCGAATAGTGTGATTCTAACGCTGTTTGTAGAATTATCGATCTCTCTTTTACTGATCTAATTCACAGAATCAATGGTTGGCTTTTGACTACTTTGAATTATTCATCAAAAATCCATTCTGCAAACGTTCCCAAGAATACTTATTTTAATTTTATCCACCATGCTTATCTTAAAGAGATCAAGTCATCTGGATACCAAACAACAACCGGGGTGGGTTATGAACTATCCAGTCATAGCAAAACAATTATTAGAGCAATTAGGTGGCAGAGAAAATATCCAAGCCCTTGCTCACTGTGCAACACGTTTAAGATTAGCGCTAAAAGATGACGCATTGGTTGATGAACAAGCCATTGATTCACTTGAAGGTGTCAAAGGACAATTCAAAGTCGCTGGCCAATATCAAATTATTTTTGGCTCCGGTATCGTTAACCAAGTTTATGCGGAAATGGCCAAGTTGACCGGCCTTGCTGAAATGTCAACCAATGATGTTGCAAGCGCGGGTGCACAAAAGCAGAACCTAGTGCAGCGCGCCGTTAAAGGGTTGTCGGACATTTTTGTCCCTATTATCCCGGCCATCGTTGCTGGCGGTTTATTGATGGGGTTGTTCAATGTACTGACAGCCACTGGGCTTTTTATCGAAGGGCAGTCACTGATTGATGCCAACCCGGGCTTGGCTGATCTTGCCAGCATGATCAACACCTTCGCTAACGCCCCTTTTGTTTATCTTCCTGTTTTGTTGGCATTTTCTGCTTCTAAAAAATTCGGCGGCAACCCATTCCTTGGCGCTGCATTAGGTATGTTGATGGTTCACCCAGACCTGCTTAATGGTTGGGGATTTGGCGGCGCGTCTGTCGCAGGCACCATCCCTACTTGGAATATTTTTGGTTTTGAGATCCAGAAAGTCGGCTATCAGGGCTCTGTCTTACCCGTTTTAGTCTCCGCCTTTATTCTTGCAAAAATCGAAAATGGCCTGCGCAAAATTATCCCTTCTGTACTGGATAATTTACTGACGCCTATGCTCTCGATTTTCATTGCAGGCTTTTTAACCTTCACACTGGTAGGCCCGATTACTCGCGATATCGGCTTTCTATTGGGTGATGGGCTGAACTGGCTATACGATTCTGCTGGCTTCATTGGTGGTGCACTGTTTGGCTTTATCTACGCACCGTTTGTGATTACTGGCATGCACCACAGCTTTATTGCTATCGAAACACAACTATTGGCTGACATCGCCATTACTGGCGGTACGTTTATTTTTCCTATTGCGGCCATGTCAAACGTCGCACAAGGAGCAGCAGCTTTAGCGGTTGGTATGAACACCAAAGATATCAAATTAAAAGGCATTGCGATTCCATCAGGTGTGACCGCCCTTCTGGGTATTACCGAACCCGCTATGTTCGGTGTAAACCTGAAACTTCGCTACCCATTTATTGCTGCGATCATCGGTTCAGCTTGTGCCAGTGCATTCATTACCTTGTTTAATGTCAAAGCACAAGCGTTAGGCGCGGCTGGGCTTCCAGGAGTGATTTCTATTAACCCAGAGAAAATCAGCTACTACATGATTGGTATGCTGATTTCTTTTGTCATTGCCTTTACCTTAACACTTGTTTTGGGTGCCAAAGAGCGCGCAAAGCTTGATAAACAAGCAACAGCGTAACCCCCAAGGCTGTTATGCTCCTAAGCCCGCTCGATGTGAGTGGGCTTATTTCTTCAGCGAATAACACGGATATTGGAAGAAAAAATGAATCGAGTTTGGGTGACAGGCGACGCGGTCGTCGACTTAATTCCTGATAGTGAAACACACTATCTCAAATGTCCGGGCGGTGCTCCGGCGAATGTGGCTGTTGCCATCGCAAGATTGGGGGGTAATAGCGCCTTTTTTGGCCGTGTGGGTAATGACCCTATGGGGCGCTTTATGCAATCCACATTAACCGAAGAGAAAGTGAATACCCGATATTTGCAGTTGGATGAGCAGCAAAGAACATCAACCGTAGTGGTCGATTTAGACTCGCACGGCGAACGCAGTTTTACCTTTATGGTGAAACCTAGCGCGGATCAATTTGTCCAATGTTCAGACATTCCCACCTTTTTAGCGGGCGAATGGTTGCATTGTTGCTCGATTGCACTGGCCAGTGAACCGAGTCGCAGCACTACCATTGAAGCGATTAAACGCATCAAAGCCAACGGGGGATTTGTCAGTTTTGATCCCAATCTACGAGAAGAGGTTTGGCCTAACTCCGAAGAGATGATCCCAGTGGTGATGAGCGTGGTGGCAATGGCGGATGTGGTTAAGTTTTCCGATGACGAACTGCTCTTGCTCACGCAGCGCCCTAGCCTTGAGCAGGGATTAATCTCAGTGAAAGAATTGAACATTCCGCTGATTGTCATTACTCAAGGTGCAAAAGGAGCGCTGGTAATCACAGCAGAGATGCAAACACTGATTACGGGAAAAGCCGTAAAACCTATCGATACAACAGGTGCCGGAGATGCTTTTGTCGGTGGATTGCTGTGCCAGTTGTCATTACATAAAGAGTGGTTTACTAAGGGTAATATCATAAACGCAGTGCAATGGGCTAATGGCTGTGGAGCATTAGCCACCACTCAAAAAGGGGCAATGACAGCGCTACCAGATAAGCACATGCTTGCTCAATGGATTGGCTAAATGATAATTTAGCCACAAGACACAATAGATAGAAAACAAAATAGCTAGAGATAATTTTGCGATGTAAATCAATATAAACTAATGGTTTTCTAAATCTATTTGCTACACTTATGGCATCAACACGCAAACAACCACCAGACTTAATGCAAAGATTAGTAAAATATGAACGATGTAAACGATGGGTAGTTAGCTTTTTATATTGCTTACTGCCTATTATTATTGCTAGTCCAATTATTGCTTGGCAAACACAAACTGATTTGAACAATTATATTAAAGATAAACTCAAAGTAGGTGAAATTCAGTTTAATCGGGTCATTCGAAATGCTGAAGTCGCTAACGAACGTGCGTCATATTACCTACAGATGGAATGCAAAGAGGTATTTCCATATTTACGAGAGCTTGTTGCCACCACTCCCGATATACGCACATTAAACTTGGCACAAGATTCAAACGTTTATTGTAATTCATTACACGGCGAAACTTTTTACCGCACTCAGCATTATACGGCACATGAACTCTATTTATCTGATGGTAATCGGCTAACCCCATTAATGCCCGTGCTCACTTTTCATCGCCAATACCCCAAAGGTTCAGTAATAACGGGGGTCAATGGCTACTATCTAACCAACACTATTACTCTGTTAAAAGATTATGGAATTCTCTATTTTGGAGTTGGTGAACATAAATTAAATAGTGAAGGGAGGGTATCGGATCAGCAGGTTCAAACCACACTGAGCATCATATCCTCTCAATACCCTTATACCTTTTCAGCTAAGCTGACATTGGACGACTATTGGCTTTATTTTAAAAACACCAAACAAACCAGCACGATGTTAGTTATTCTTATGAGTATTGGTTTAGGCGGCTTTGCTTATTGGAAACTCGGCCAAGCTTCGTCAATGCAAGGAGAAGTTAAACGCGCTATTCAATCCAACGAGTTCATTCCGTATGTACAACCGATTGTTGATGGTAGTGGCCAGCTCTGCCATATCGAAGTGCTTGCCCGTTGGCAACATCCTGTTCATGGATTAGTGAGGCCCGATCTTTTTATTCCCTTAGCGGAGGAATCTGGGCTAATCATTCCTATTACGACTCAGTTAATGTCACAAGTAGAGCGTGAACTTTCATTACATCAGTCACAATTTCCAGAGCATTTCAGTATTGGATTTAATATTTCAGCCAAGCACTGCGTAGCTTCCAATTTGTTTGATGATTGCAAACACTTTATTGAAACCTTCGACAATCGTAAGCATATTTTAACGTTAGAGCTCACTGAGAGAGAGTTGGTTATTGATAGTGATGAAGCAAAAAAGCTCTTCCAGTCATTGGATAAAATAGGTGTGTTGCTAGCAATTGATGATTTTGGTACGGGTCATTCTAGTTTGAACTATTTGCAAGAGTTCAAGTTTGACATTTTAAAAATCGACAGAAGCTTTATTACCATGATCGGTAGTGATGCGATCTCTAGCCATATTGTTGAAAACTTAGTCGATTTGGCTAAGCGACTTGGGTTAAAAACCATCGCCGAAGGTGTGGAAACCCAAGATCAAATTGATTTTTTGAACGAAAGAGAAATTGACTATTTACAAGGCTATTTCTTTTATAAACCTATGCCGCTCAGTGAGTTTATCACTCTGCTTAAAACCACCTAGATCAATCTCTGGCATTCCAATACGATGATAACTAGAACTTCAGTGGTTATTTCTTATGACGAGAGGCCAACTGAGCACGGTAGCGAGCTAAATGAAAACGCTTGCGAACAGGTTGTTGAACAGAAAGTTGTTTTAACACTTTATTAAGCTGTTTCGTGTGATGTGCACTATTATACTCTGCTGATTGCCCATCTTCTTCAATGAAAAATGAGGCGACACTCGCGGTCAATAAACCAAAAAGTGTAATACCCGTCAACATCAGAAACACGGCAACACCACGCCCAAATGGAGTGATTGGATACATATCGCCGTAACCAACAGTAGTAATCGTGGTCATTGCCCACCAAATCGCATCAGAAAAATCATTGATTGGGCTATCCGTGCCCTTTTCGACCAAATAGACAAAAGCCGCAGAAAGAAGCACTGTCGATAAGCTGGTTAGCCCAATAAAGCTGAGCGTTTTTTGTCTCAGTACCGCCTTTGTTTGACGCCATGCTCTTGGCAAGATCAGTAAAATGCGTAAAAAACGGAGCGGACGTAGGAATGGCATGGCCACAATCAACACGTCAGGCCAATTCTTAATCATATAACGGATAGGATTGGGGCTCAGCAACACTTTAATGAGTAATTCTGTTGCAAACAATGCCCAAATAATCCAAAGCAGATGCTCCAGAAAATCAAGCTCTCCGGGTTGTAAAGGTGCAATATCTGGTAGTAAAGCGACGATCACATACACTACCGATAATAGCAGCATCGGAATTTCAGTTTTATGTTCGATCGCAGACAGTAGCTGTAAACGTGTTTTTAATTTCATGATTCAAATACCTTTTTCCGTTTACCTTAACGCCAAAAGTACTAAGTGAACAGTACAACCATCCCTTTCGTTACCCAATTAGCACCCAATTCAAAATGGAAATCACTATAAACTAGGTGGTTGAGATGTAAAGAATTGTGACCTTAACAGAGCTTAAAATAACCGTCTTGAGCGTTATCCTAAGATCTTTACACCCAATATCTCACTCACAAAAATCTCAAAAACACCATAGGAGTCAAGTTTCAATTGTGATACGATGCACAACTTTATGGATATCTCTCTATTTTCATATGGACGTGACCCGATACCCAAGCCACTTAGGATACTGTCGATGACCAGTAAGTGACGCCGAAAAAACATCAATAAAATGGTGGAATTGGCGTCAATGAACAGGATCAATACAGCAATGCTGCAAGTGGGACAGGTATAACTCCGTTGTTTTACTCCGAGGTCACTTATTACCATGTCTTTTTTAAAAGATTTAGCCATTCGCAAAAAAATTGCGCTTGCCTTTACTATTATCGCGTTAGTCAACATCGCCTTCGGTTATTACCTATATCGTTCATTGAACGAAATACAAGATGACCTACTCAATCTAACGGATGACACACTCCCATCAATGATGATGGTCAATAACGTCAAATACAATATGGCTTCTGTGCGACGTGCTCAAATCAGTTTGCTTTCCGCAACCGATCAAGCCGAAATTACGGAGGATATTCGTTGGATGCAGGAACACTATCAAGCAATTGATAGTGCACTAGCCACCTATGAGCGTGCGGTTTGGACCGATCACGAGCGTTCGATTTTTATGCCAGTTAAAAACCTCTGGCGTGACTACTTGACTGCGCTTGGCTCTTTTAATGACGATATCCTCAATCAAAATATCGTAAAAGCTCAAGGGGATATTTCAGCCTCTTTGGTTACATTTGAACGCCTAGAGAGTGCGATTGACGATCTTCTCAATTTAAACCAAACCTTTGTTGCCAAAAATCGCTCTGAACTGATGACGCTTATTCAAGCTATCACCTCATTTTCCACAGGCAGCATCGTTGCACTGATAGCATTTATGGTGTTCATTACACTATTACTTTCTCGCTTAATCTGCCAGCCACTACAGTTGGTTGTACAGCAAGCGAACGCCATTGCTGGAGGTAATTTAAGCCATCGATTAGCACGTCAGCATATTGGGCAAGATGAGCTAGGTGAATTGGCCGATGCATGTTCAAGTATGCAAGAGAATTTACGCTCAATGGTGGAAGAGATCATCGCCGGAGCGACTCAACTATCTCATGCTGTCGATGAAGTTAGCGCCGTCTCTGAACAGACATCACAGGGCATGCAAGAGCAACAGGTCGAGGTCATGCACATTGCTACGGCCATGACGCAAATGAAATCAACGGTTGCAGAAGTGGCACGAAGCACAGAAGTCGCTTCTGACGCCGCTCGTGAAAGTAACCAACAATCCATCCTTGGATCAAAACAGATGGATTCCGTCGCTAATGCTATCTCTCTTGTGACTCAAGAAATTGATCAAGCAGAACAACGCGTATTAGAACTTGAGCAACAAGCACAGCAAATTAACGTTGTCGTTGACGTGATAAGCAACATCGCCGACCAAACCAATTTGCTTGCACTTAACGCAGCAATTGAAGCGGCGCGTGCTGGTGAACAAGGGCGTGGTTTTGCTGTTGTTGCTGATGAAGTTCGTGCTTTAGCCGGCAAAACCCAGCAATCGACGGGTGACATCGTCAATATAATCCAAAGCCTACAAACATGCGCAGTGCGGGCTCGTGAAGCGACGTCACAAAGCAGTGTACTTATGGGGCAATGTGTTGAGCAAAGTGGCCAGACTCAAATCGCGATTGACCACATAAGTAATCAAAGCGCGCATATTGCTGATATGACCATCCAAATCGCCAGTGCGTGCGGAGAGCAAGATTCGGTTAGCGAGGAGCTCAGTCGCAATATCGAACGCATTAGTGAATCAGCTAAGCAAGTTGCACAAGGTTCTTCCAGCGCTGCTCAAGCGTGCGTCGAACTTAGCCAGTTGGCAGCAATGCTACAAAATACGGTACGTCGCTTCCAAGTCTAACCTCATATCGTGGGTTTAAAAATAACGGCCTCTTTTGAGGCCGTTATAGTATCCATTCTCTTGCTATTTATAGCTTAAATCTGTCGCTTTACCTTTAAAGATTCGGTAAACCACAAAGGTGTACAGCAAGATCATCGGCATCACAATCACGACACTAATGCCCACTACCAATAAGCTAGCCGTAGAGGCGGCTGATTCTTGAGCCGTCATTATCCCGGGGACGACATCAGGGAAAAAGCTATAGGCTAATCCAAGAAAGCTTAATGCAAAAATTAGCATCACGCCAAAAAATGGCCATTGAACTCCCATATCATTCACTACAGGCACTCTTTTTAAATAGCGATCAACCATAAAAATCGTAACTAACACCACCAGCGGAACAGGAGCTAATAACAGCATTTCAGGGAAACTAAACCAACGTTCCGCGACCAGTGGATTAAATAACGGGTTAACAATACTGACTGAAAAAATGCCCAGCGCGGCCAACCAGCCCGCACGGCGTGACCAGCGCGCCGCCCGAATTTGTAACGCGCCCTCGGTCTTTAACACCAACCAAGCACCACCGATATAAACATAAGCAGCCGTCACGCACAGCGAACTGAGTAGTGCAAAGCCATAAGCCTGCATCGATTCCTCAAAGCTCATCACATACCGTCCAATCATGTAACCTTGGGTTAATGCGGCAAGTAAAGAACCGGTTTTAAAACACAAGTCCCAGTGGTCTTTATGATCCGCTTTCGCTTTTGCACGAAAATCAAACGCTACACCACGCATAATCAATGCGATCAGCATCAGTGCGGTGGGCAAATACAGCTCTGTCAAAATCAAGCTATGTGCACTTGGAAACGCAATCAATAAAATACCAACGCCTAGCACTAGCCATGTTTCATTGGCATCCCAGAAAGGACCAATGGAGGCGATCATTCTATCGCGCTGTTGCTCATTATTTTGGGGTAATAAAATACCGACACCCAAATCATAACCATCAAGTACCGCATACATGAAAACGCTAAAACCAAGCAATAAAAGATAAATTTCCGGTAGATAAGAGATCATAATGGTGCCTTTTGCTCGTCAATCGGTTGAATCGTTATGCCTGTGGAGAACTGCCTTGCTAAATAAAACAGTGTATGGATATAAGCAACTAGCAATACGGCATAAATGGTTAAATACATGGCTAATGACAGCACAACAGAACCACTTCCAATCGCAGTAACTGCATCAGAAGTACGCAATACACCACTAACAAGCCATGGTTGACGGCCAATTTCAGTAACATACCACCCTGCTAATGTGGCTACCCATCCTGAAAACGTCATCGCGACAACGGTATAAAGATAGAACTTGGGTAAGGTTTTTTTACGAATTAAACGCCATGCACCAAACCAACTCACTAGCAGCATCAGCACGCCAATTCCGACCATAATTCGAAAGCCGAAGAACAGTGGCTTAACCGGGGGATGATCCGGTGCAAATTGATTTAAACCCACAATTTCACCGTCGAGGTCATGCGTGAGTATTAAGCTGGCTAATTTAGGAATGCCGAGTTCAAAGTGATTGCTACGTGTGGCTTCATCCGGCCAAGCGAATAAGAGTAACGATGCTCCTTGCTCCGTGTCCCACACCCCTTCCATCGCAGCAATTTTAGCGGGTTGGTGTTTTAACGTATTTAAGCCGTGTAAATCGCCAACAAAAATTTGTATTGGTATAGCAATGGCCGCGAGAATAATGCCGACTCTAAGGCCCACTTTCGCTGCTTCCAGTTGCGCATTACGCAAAAATTGGTAAGCAGAGATCCCTGCAATGACAAAACTTGCGGTGAGTAAAGAAGCCAGCAACATATGTACAAGCCGATACGGCATAGAAGGATTAAAAATAACCTCCTTCCAACTGGTGACATGAACAATGCCTTCAATCACTTCATAACCAGCAGGTGTATGCATCCAACTATTTAAAACTAAAATCCAAAAAGCAGAGAGTGATGTGCCTATCGCCACCAGCACGGTTGCTAAGGTATGCACCCATTCAGGTACTCTTCCACGCCCAAAAAGCATCACGCCAAGGAAGGTCGCCTCCATAAAGAAAGCCGTCATCACTTCGTAGCCTAACAATGGCCCAGCGACGTTACCGACTCTCTCCATAAATCCTGGCCAGTTAGTCCCAAATTGAAAACTCATCGTGATACCAGAAACAACACCGAGCGCAAAAGTCAGGGCAAATATCTTGACCCAGAAATAATATAAGTCCAACCACAACTGAGCTTGCGTTCGTACAAAACGCCACTTAAAAAACACCATCACCCATGCAAGCGCAATCGTAATGGTTGGAAATAAAATATGAAAACTGATATTGGCGGCAAACTGGATCCGCGACAACATGAGGGTCTCTAACATCACTCTTTCCTCAATCAAAAAAGACTAGGCAATCAAATAACAACAATTTACTTAATTGTTAATTACGTTGATCGACCTAATTAAGTTCACTGCCTGAGGATTTTCTTACTTAAAGTCACTAAGGCTCCTCGTCGATTGAGGGGAATGAAAATCCAGAACAGCGCAGCCAATGAGTTGTACCAATCATCAGCTGTAAGACCGAGGAAAAAGATGTATCAAATTACGGAAGAATTATGACAAAAAATAACCATGCCCCACAAGAAGCGTTAGGTTTGAGTAAGCAGTAAGCCTTGCTTCGGCTTACAGCGCAAAAAGGGTCGCATTTGATGCGACCCTTTCCTCCTCAACAAACGGTTAAAACTGAGCCGTTAGCTTGATATACACTTCATCTTTGCCTAATTTACTGTCTAATCCATGAGCGTAACCAATCCGTACTGGTAACGTGCCGCCATAAAGTACGATGGTATCGATCTGCACTTCAGCACCAACCCCCGTCAGGGCTTGGTAGTTTTGGTTATCGTTCCAGCTTGATCCTGAGTCGACAAATACAGAACCTGAAATATCCCCCAAGCCAATTGGCCACAAATTCCAGTTTCGTTCAGCGCGATACAATAAGCGGCTTAGTTCAACACTTTGTGTCGCGTAAGCTTGCCCTACTTGAGCCGCAGAGCTGTAGCCACGCAACGCTATCTGTTGGCGGCCATAGAGCTGCGCGCTGTCACCTTCGTAACTGCCCAGCTCAAACGCTTTGGCTTTTGAGTCCGCATAACCCGCCGCAAGATGAGTGGTAAGGTTGAAGCTCCCCGGGAGGTCCCAATGTGCTTGCCACTGCGCCTGCCATTTTTGTCCAGAGTAATCACCGCCAACATTGGACTCCCATACCAAATCAGCGTAATGACCCCACGCATAACCGGGAACATTCAATAAGCCTTCACGGTTATCCCATTGCAGCGCAGCCCCTGCCAGCCACTCATCACTGGCTTGTGTATAGCGTGTACCTTGAGGCGCTTTGATCAATGACTCTTTCTGCCAATAAGTGCCGATACCAAACGTTAAGTTATCATCGAGACCATGCCATAAATAATTACGTTGTAACGTCAAGTCATCTTGACGGACAATGCGATCGTCTTTATTGGTCAATGGGTTTAACTTAAACTCATGCTCTCGGCTGAGCGTCGCTTGCCAACGGTTGTCATATTGATACCCCAATTGGTACGTCGCCAACGCATTTTTTGTATCCCAAGCCGCTTGGATCTCATATTGATGTCGCCCTAACACATCTGAACCACTGGTCGAGAAACCAAGTAACGATTGGTTATCATCCCCTTGCCAAACGGGAACCCAATAACGTGGCGTTAAAGTCGACAACGGTGAGTAGTCGGTAGTGTTACTTTTTTCGGCCTGAGATATCGGCGTCGAAGCAACGGATGTCACCTTGGCAAAGGAAGACAGCGGAGCCTCATTGAAAGCCGTCACCGTCGGAATGTGGCGCAAATGGTAACCATCATGCTCATAAGCTTGGTAGATAAGCCCTTGCGATTGATTCCATTGTGGAGAAAAAGCACCACCAATTTCATTGGTTAACTGCTCCAACTGCAAACTGGCCAAGTCCATTCGGTAGATCTGATAACGCCCCGTGTAATCGGCGCTGAACAGCAACTCACCCTCTTGGGTAAAACTCAATTGATGCTCGGTTGCTGATGTTTCAGTGACAGCCAACCAACGCTGCTCTTTGGCGACAAAACGCATGATATTCCAAGCGCTAGACGGCTGCTTCACGGAAGCATAAATGTCGCCTGTCGGAGACAGCGCCATATCACCAATGACCCAACCATATGTGCCTTGCCATAGGCGGGTTTGCTGCCCATCCAGCGTCACCTGCCATAATTCAGGCAACCCTTGTTCATGACGGGTAGCGAAAACACTTTGCCCATCTCGGCTCCAGCGTACTTGGGTAAAGCGCTGTTGCTCGGTTAAACGCTGCCACTGCCCATCAACGTAGCGATAAAGATCATTCAACACTCGTCCATCAAGATAACTATTCACTTGTGACGCGACGATACCTTGTTGGGGATGAACATCGAGGCTAGTTAAGCTTTTTGTAGTCAATAAACGCTGCCATTGATTTTGCTTACTATCCCACATCGCTAAATTTGCTCGATCAACCCCATCACGACGCCAAGCCAGTAATTGCTCTGATCCACCATTGGCTAATAGATATTCAAACGGCTGGCTATCGAGAGATTGAGCCTCCGAAGGCTGTTCCTTACTTTGCACAATTTGATCTGAAAACTGCGTGATTAGATCGGCACGGAACTCTTGCCAAAGCGCAAAAAAGTCTTTACCAAAAGCACGTTGAGCGCTTCGGTTTAAGAAAACGCCCGGAATTAGGTAGCCACTATAATCGCTTAAAAAATGTTGGAGTGCGTCTTCGCCATACGTTTTGGCTAAATAATCAATAAAATACGCGCCGTAGAGGTAATTACTGCCAAGCGGTAAACGTTTGTTCGCTACCACGATTTGGTTGAGATCAGCTAGTTGTCCGCTCGCCACTTCCATGCGCATTTGCATCGCAAAATGGCTATTGTGCAAACGTCCATAACCTTGTTCATTTTGGCTTTCCATGTAAACCGCTAACCCTTCTAACAGCATCGAGGGTGTCATTGCATGCGGGAAAAGCAGTGTGTGACGGCCAAAAATACGTCGAGCTCCGGTAACCGCACGCTCATTTAATTCCATATGAACAATGTGAGTGTACTCATGGCGGATGAGCATGTGCAACCATTCATCATTGCCTTCCAATCCATTGACATCGCTGGGGGGATTTAAGATCAAGCGAATTTGAGCATAAGGCAGCGGCGTTGCCCAACCGTTGGAATAGTCGTAGTCATCCACCAACGTTAGGTGCGTTTTTTCAGCTGGCATCTTTGAGAATTGACTGGCAAGGTCTTGATGCACTTTCTCGGCAATATCTAACGAACGTGCCGCGTACTGGGCCAATTCACTGCGAAAGTGCACGATAAAATGTTGCGATTGTTGAGTCTGCCATTGCTGACCAGCTTGATCCCAAGCGACTGACTCAGCCAATACTGTTGGTGTATGCATACCCAAACAAACCATCAAACCCATAATGGGTGAGAGTACAAATTTTGCTGACATCGTTACAACAACCCTTTTCAATAATTAAGTGCGGCGATTGTACGTTGAATGAGAAAAGGATTGGGTATCGAAATGTATGGCTTTGTCAGGATAAGGCCTGACTATCATTTGCTCCCCCATTTAAGGAGATGGCACTTAACATTGCTAAGCAATCTATTTTATATCACACTCTATTTGACTGATCGGAACGCTCGATTGACCAAAACAGACATAAGCGGTAATTGGTTGATTTACCTTCATTTTCACGTAGCCAGCTTTTACATCATCCTCTCGAAATCGAACCATATTGGACGTTGCTTCTGAACCATCGACATAAATCGCCGTGAAATCATCATTCATCCAAGCAACCACTTTGTCGTAACTCTGTTTGGTCTTAAACACGACCTCGGCGCAGCGAATAGGCGGATTGTCACGAACGCTGTACCCGCCAGAATGTTCAACCGCTTCAGAGCCATTGCTCACATCGTGTAACTGGCTGGAAATCACATCACACTGACTGTCAGCCGCATGGACATTAAATGCAATAAGCATAGGAATCACGTAATAGCTTGGCTTCATCTTCATAATAAACATTACTGACATCATAGGTATTTGTAAAAAATAATAGCTTTACCCTATTCAAAACCACCCAAAAATAACATCACTTAAAAGTAAACGTGGGTTAAATATCACTGAACACTAGAGTGATGCCGTTCTAAATAGAACATTTGTTATTTTTTTATGTGTATTAATTGGTTCTAGCTATGCGGTGCAAACCTAGAATCTAACAGGCTTATCATTGCATCACACCACATTGTTCAATTTACCTTAACCAATAGGTAAGAAAATCAAGATTGACCAAACATCCTCTTAAATCATATCTTTCACCTACACCTTGACGAGAATCAAAAAGCTTGCACTTTTATCGCAAGTCTCTTTTCGCCCTAGGTATCCACATATCATAAAAAAGACAATCAAAAGGTAGTCAGCATGAAACAACCACTCAAGGCGCTGGTGCTCGCAATCAGTTTGTCGTGCGGTGCCATCGGTGCTTACGCAAACTCGTTAGAACCGCTCGACAAAGAGTTCACTTTACAAGTTTTAGGATCAGGAGGGCCAATTTCAGATGATCTGCGCTCTTCTTCAGCGGAAGTGATTTGGTGGAAAGGCAAATCTAAAATCATGATTGATGCTGGCGGCGGCGCGTATCTGCGCTTTGGCCAATCAGGCTCTAAACTGGAAGATTTGGATTTTCTAGGCATTACCCATTTTCACACCGATCACGTTGCAGACTTGCCCGCGCTGCTCAAAGGCGGCTACTTCTTTAAGCGAGAAGACCCACTAGATATTGCAGGCCCGCAAGCGGGATCAGCCTTCCCTAGCCTATCAGGCTATATGGACGCACTCTTTAATAGCAAAGATGGCGCTTATGCTTATTTGAACGGTTTGTATGATGGCAGCGATGGTTTGTTCCCAGTCACCATCACTGATGTTTCTTACAAAACCACGACACCAACTAAAGTGTATCAACAAGACGGTTTAACCATTTACGCACTCGGTATTCCTCATGGGGACGTGCCATGTTTGGCTTATCGTATTGAAAGTGATCAGGGCGTTATTGTTATTTCTGCCGATCAAAACGGCAGTAACCCAGCATTTCTCGATTTTGCTCAAGGCGCTGACATCTTAGTCATGCCGATGGCTGTTCATGAGTCAGCCGATGAAGTTTCCGCATTTATGCACGCTAAACCTTCAGTGATTGGCGAAATTGCAGCCAAAATCAATCCTAAACTGCTCGTGCTCAACCACTGGATGGGAGTCGGCCTTAAACATAAATCAGAGTCCACCAAGATCATCAAGCAGTTTTATCACGGCGAAGTTATTGCCGCCCGTGATCTCTCAAGCTACCCAATGAGTTCCGTGAAGGAGATAACCCATGAATTGTAAAATTGTTTTGTCTATTGCGATGACTTCGGCCATTGCTCTTCATCCTGCAATGAGCGTTGCAGAAACGTCAACGGAAGTACCAGTGAGTGCGCAACCCACCTCTCAAAATGGTGGCAAATGCGCGGCTGGCAAATGTGGTACTGAAAAACGTTTTGAAAAGCAGGATTTAAAAAGCGATCCGCAAGGACGTTTAGTACGCGCCAGAGATGGTAAATGCGGCTTAACCGCAGAGGGAATCACACCTTCCGCTGAAACCATTACTCTAACCAACAGCAAAATCACTGGTGGTGTATGCGGGCAATAGATCGCACTTCAAAAGGCATCGGCTTGCGTAGCGAACACATCGATTTGCTATGCCAGTTGCCTGACCATCCCGACATCGATTTCCTTGAGCTTGCTCCGGAGAACTGGATGAACATGGGCGGACTTAAACGCGAGCAGTTACAGCAGATAGCAAAGCACTATCCTCTGGTTGCACATGGGCTGAGTTTGTCGATTGGCGATTGTCAGCCACTGAACAAAGCGTTTGTGAAAAAGGTAGCGGCATTTTTAGATGAATTTAACATCGACATTTACAGTGAGCATTTGAGCTTTTCGCGTGATGCCCAAGGGTACTTGTATGAACTGCTGCCTATCCCGCGCTATAAAGAGAGCATTGCTTACTTGGTCGATCGCATTCACTGCGTTCAAGATATTGTGCAACGCCCTTTGGTGCTGGAAAACATCTCCTACTACCACAGTTACGGCAAGGAGATCCCCGAAGGCGAATTTATTGCTGAGATAGTTGAGCGCAGCGGCTGCCAGCTGCTGATTGATATCAATAATGTGTATGTGAATAGCCGTAACCACAATTACTGCCCGTTTGACATGCTGGCCACTTTACCGAGCGAAGCGATCTGCTATTACCACATCGCAGGTCACTTAAAAGAGCGCGAAGATTTCTTGCTCGATACCCATGGCAAACCAGTACAACAAGAGGTGATTGACTTGGCTCGTTATGCTTACGCTCAACAAGGTAGCCGTCCTTTGCTGCTTGAACGTGATCATCATGTGCCCCCTCTGGTGGTTTTGACTGAAGAGTTGCGCACTATCCATCACGATATTATGCAACCAGCGCCATCATTAGTTATCGATGTGGAGCGTAGCCATGCTTAAACCACCAATGAACATGAGTATGTCAATGCACGCACTGACCTGCGTGATCCGCTCTCCTGTCGCGCAAGGCGAACCGCCCTGCCGTTATCGAGAGTTCATTCGAGCGAATATCTACTCTGTCATTAAGCGCACTTTTCCTCTGTTTTACGCTCAACTTAACGAGGAAACACTCTACATTTTGACAGACGAATGGCTGGTAATACATGGCGCTATGGAGCCTGAGTTCCATCAGATTGCGACTGAATTTGTTCAGTTTATCCAACAGCAAAATAACCATAACGCCAGTGTTAACCTCAGTGCTGAGCAAATCGCACTGCTTGAATATGAATGGATCGTTTTCAACGCTGAAATGGATAGCGCCCATGTGCCGGATCTCAACGTGTGGTGGGATGATCTTGAAGCTCAACCGGAGGCGTTTTGCATACAGCTTAACCCAACGTTAAAACTGGTCGAAGTGCCTTTTCTTGTCCATCCAGAATCGGTCACTTTTTTGATTCAAGAACAGAAAACGGTCTGTTATGGGGTATTTCGTCATGCATCGCATCAGGTGGTATCACAAAAACTCAGAGAAGTGGATATCGCCCTAATTCAGATGATTCAAAACGCCCCAACGCAGTCACTAACGCAACTAGAACAACAGATAGCTCAACACCTATCCAACTTCCATTTTTTGGCGTGGGTTCAAACGTTTCAGCAACAAGGACTCATCAGCCTGTATTTATTAGGAGAAACTCTATGATTCACTCAGCCCTCAATTGGTACGATGGCGTGATCGAAAAATTTAAAAAATTCGATTTTATAGTACTACTTGCGATTCGACTTTTTCTCGTGCCGGTGATTTTTGTCGGCGCTCATTCCAAAGTGGTTGGTTTCGCTGGAACCGTTGCTTGGTTTGGCGCCTCAACCGCCGATGGTGGTTTAAATCTACCTTTTCCAGAACTGCTGGCATTTTTAGCCGCCGCGACAGAAGTTCTCGGCTGTATATGCATCGCACTTGGTCTTTTTACTCGCATTATGGCTATCCCTATGATTCTCATGATGAGTGTGGCGAGCGCAATGGTGCACTGGAAACATGGCTGGGACGCGATTGCCACCAGCAGTATGGAAGCGACGGTGCGCTTAAACGGTTTTATTGAATGGTTGGCGGTCAATTTTCCGGGCCGCTACAACTACATCACAGAACTTGGCGACCCTGTGATGCTAAATAACGGGATGGAATTTGCGGCTACTTACTTTGTGATGCTGATGGTTCTTTTCATTTACGGTGGTGGCCGCTACGTCAGCCTCGACTACTGGCTAAAAAAACCATTCACTCGCACGCCTCAAACCGCTTAACACCTAATGATGCCAACTAACTTGAAGTTGCCGCCCGCAGCTTCAAGTGGCAGGTGTTATCAATCACACATTCATCTCTGACTATCTTACCTGCCATTTGGGTGGCAGGAGGGAGACTTTATGCTTACAGATGTGGTGGAACTGTCACGGTTCCAGTTCGCCAGTACGGCGCTTTACCATTTTATTTTTGTTCCGCTGACCATTGGCTTATCGTTTTTACTGGCGATCATGGAATCGCTGTATGTGATGACCGGAAAAACCGTTTACAAGGACATGACTCGTTTTTGGGGCAAGCTGTTTGGCATCAACTTCGCCGTTGGCGTTGCCACCGGTCTCACTATGGAGTTTCAATTTGGCACCAACTGGGCGTACTACTCTCATTATGTGGGTGACATTTTTGGTGCCCCGCTGGCGATCGAAGCTTTGATTGCCTTTTTCCTTGAATCTACCTTAGTTGGGCTATTTTTCTTCGGCTGGGATCGCCTTTCTAAGCGTCAGCACTTAAGCGTGACTTGGTTGACCGCTTTAGGCTCTAACTTTTCTGGATTGTGGATTTTGATGGCCAACGGCTGGATGCAAAACCCCGTCGGTGCCGAGTTTAACTATCAAACCATGCGTATGGAAATGATCAACTTTGCTGAGGTCATTTTTAACCCAGTAACCCAAGTGAAGTTTGTGCATACCGTTGCGGCGGGTTACACCACAGGCGCACTGTTTATCATGGGTATCAGCGCTTACTACCTATTGAAAAAGCGCGACCTTCCCTTTGCGCGTCGCTCATTTGCTGTGGCTTGCGCTTTTGGCATGGCATCCATTACCGCCACTTTATTGCTAGGTGATGAGTCAGGTTACACCTTAGGTGAAGTGCAACAGATGAAACTGGCCGCCATTGAAGCCGAGTGGGATACCGAACAAGCCCCTGCCTCTTTTACTCTGTTTGGGCTACCTAACCAAGAAACCATGCACACAGACGCGGCGATTAAAGTCCCTTATTTGATGGGTATTATCGCCACGCGTTCATTGGATGAGCCCGTCATCGGCTTAAAAGATTTGATGGCGCGCAGTGAAGAGCGCATTCGCAATGGCATGCTCGCTTACGGGTTATTGGAAGCCTTACGCAATGGTGACGATTCACCGCAAAACGTCGCTCAGTTTGAAACGCTAAAAGAGGATTTGGGATACGGTTTTCTGCTCAAGAAATATACCGATAAAGTAACTGATGCGACTGAAAGCCAAATCAAACAAGCCGCGCAAGATACCATTCCGCAAGTTGCACCTCTGTTTTGGAGCTTCCGCATCATGGTGGCCTGCGGTATGGCGATGTTCGCTGTGATTGGGCTCTGTTTCATCCAACTTTTTCGGCGAAAAATCGGCACTCAGCCTTGGTTACTTAAAGCGGCATTATTCGCCATTCCACTTCCCTGGATTGCCAGTGAAGCGGGATGGTTTGTAGCGGAATTTGGCCGCCAACCTTGGGCTATCGGTGAAGTGCTTCCGGTTAATATGGCCGTATCTAACCTATCACCTAGCGATTTATGGATTTCACTGGGCCTAGTTTACTTACTCTATAGCGCATTTTTGGTGGTGGAAATGTACCTGATGGTGAAGTTTGCTCGACGCGGTCCAAGCGCCCTACATACCGGACGTTACCATTTTGAAACGCAAGATGGACACGGATCTCTATCTCACGTACACCATTAAGGGAGAACACAATGTTTGATTACGAAACCTTACGTCTGCTGACTTGGGCGATTGTCGGTGTGCTATTGATTGGTTTTATCATCACCGATGGCTTTGATATGGGCGTTGCAGCGCTACTGCCTATGTTGGGACGCAGTGATGTTGAACGAAGAGTGATGATCAACAGTATCGCGCCTCATTGGGATGGCAACCAAGTATGGCTGATTACCGCTGGCGGTGCGATTTTCGCCATCTGGCCACTGGTGTACGCCACCGCATTTTCTAGTTTCTATTTAGCGATGATGTTGCTACTTGCCGCGTTATGGCTGCGCCCAATAGGTATGGATTATCGCTCGAAAATCGATAATCCCTCATGGCGCAAGGCGTGCGATAACGCACTGTTCATCAGTGGCGTTGTGCCGCCCCTCATCTTTGGCATTGGTTTTGGCAATTTATTGGTAGGAGTCCCTTTTCAGCTCAATAACTTATTGATGCTTGATTACCAAGGCCATTTTTGGGATCTATTCACGCCATTTCCGCTACTGTGTGGCCTGCTCAGCCTTGCCATCGTCGTCACTCAAGGCGCAACGTTTTTACAGCTCAAAACTTGTGATGCGTTACGTGAGCGAGCCCATAACGCGTCGGTGGTCAGTGCCAGCATTGCCGTGGCTTTATTTCTCATCGGCGGATTCTTTGCCGCCAACATGGCGGGTTATATTATCGTGAGCCCGATTGTCACGGATGCCGCTTCAAACCCCTTGCATAAAGAAGTGGTTAGCGTCGCTCGTCATTTACTGCATAACTATCAAGCACACGCCATGCTGTGGTTGATCCCTTGCGTGGGCATCGCGAGCTTATTGGCGTGCATATGGGCAAGCCTGAAAAGAGCATCTGGCTGGGCCTTCTTATTCTCTAGCCTTGCTATTGCATGCATTATTTTAACGGCAGGCGTGGCGCTATTTCCGATGATCATGCCATCAAGCTTAATGCCATCACACAGTTTGACGATTTGGGATGCCACATCCAGCCAAAAAACACTCAATATCATCACGATTGTCGCCATCTTAGTGGTGCCAGTTATTCTCAGTTACACCGCGTGGGGTTACTACAAAATGTTCGGTCGATTGAATGATGATTATATTCGCAACCACAGCACATCGCTGTACTAAAGGAGATAACTGATGTGGTATTTCTGTTGGGTTCTTGGCGTATTACTCGCCTGCGCATTTGGCATAATCAATGGATTATGGCTTGAGCAAGCTGAGCATTTCGATGAATCGTAACTCACTCATATACAAGCAGATAACCTGTTAACAAGGTTTAAGATCATCAAGCTTTGAGATAAAAAAATGGCGCAAATTGTAGCGCCATTTTTCATCACATCGTAAGAAACGTATTTACTGAAATTTTGGGCCCGCGGCAGCAACAAAAGCCATTTCAACCAAATAGTCAGGGTTAGCCAATTGCGCTTGAACGCAGGCTCGGCTTGGTGCGCATCCTTCTGGAAACCAGCTATCCCACACTTCATTCAAAGCGGCGAAATGAGCAAAATCTTTGACATAAATCGTCACCGATAACACGCGACTTCTGTCGCTGTCGATCGCCATCAACTGCTGCTCAGCTTGGGCTAAGATCTGCTCAACCTGCCCTTTCATATCGGCTTTTGTATCGCTATCAGCCACTTCCACAAAGTGGGCAATGCCGTTGAATACGGTAATGTCAGACCAACGTTTACTTGGATTAATACGATGAATAGTCATTAATTTCTCTCTTTATGGTAAAGATAACTCGCAACAGTGCTGTTCGATCACACAGACTGGCGCGCCGACTTTGCAGCTAAAGCCGCTGGCAATCAACCTGCCTGTGGTTTCATCTCGGCGATAACTGGCGATTGTGTGTGAATGTTGGCTAGCAACCAACAACCAATCTCCATCCGCAGACAAAGTGAAGTCACGCGGGAATTGGCCACCGACGTCAAATGCGGCAATCCATTGCGGTTGTGGCTGGCATAGTTCAAAAAGAACGATTTTATTTTGCTCTCGGCAGGAAGCATAGAGAAAACGTTCATCGGGCGACAACTTAATCGCCGCAGCCGCTCCACTTTTCGCCTCATTCGGCAAGAGATCGCACTCAGCCTCTATTTGCCATTGTGTCCCGGAAAATACTAAGGTGACCAAAGTCTCCGACAATTCACAGACCACAAAAGCTCGGGTTTCTGCGTGATTAAACACCACATGGCGCGGCCCACTCCCCGCAGGCATCTCTACAGTTTGCGCCAATGAAAATGCCTGATTATCACTGTTGATGGCGAAAAAATGAATTGCATCACTCCCTAAATCGACCACAACCAGTTGCGACGACTGTTTAAGGAAAACCACCTGATGAGCGTGAGGTGAGGTTTGGCGCTCTGCATTTGGCCCCTGACCATTAATCCATAGATCAGCGATACATAACTCCGGTTTGCCAGTGTCGTCCAAACGAACAATGTTCACATTACCCGACCCATAATGCGCCACGGCGCAATAGCGCTGCTTGGCATCAATAGCAAGATGACATGCATAGCTACCCGACAGTGGCACTTGAGAAACAGAGCCCTTGTTAATGTGTATTAATTGTGGGTTGTCGCTCGCTTCTACCTCATTAAAAGTGTAAAAGCCCTTGGTGGTTTCAAGAAGGTAGGAAGGGTTACGCGTCGCCATCACCTCTTGCAAAACACTAAGTTCACCCGTGATGGTGTTAAGCTCAATCAGCTCAACGCCGTTACTATTGCTTGGTGCATCCGTATAAGTACCAATGTAAAAACGCGCGGCATTGTGTGTGCTCATTTTCCACCTATCATCAAAAATAAAACACTATACCCAAATTTCACCTTAATCTGGGATAATTTAATTAAGCTGCCTGTGTGGCAGTGATGAAAACCGCCATACAGTCCAAACTTAAATCCAATCGGGCGATTGCGGAACATAATCAATGAACAACATGCTCGGAATAATGTTTATTTTTCCTAGAGGATAAAATCCATCTTCGCTGTTAAATAATTTTCCGCGATAACGTTGCGTGGGTTTTTAGATACAACAAAGCCCGCACGTGGCGGGCTTTGTTTTAATTTGGTGGGTCTTATTGGATTCGAACCAACGACCTTCTGGATGTCGACCAGACGCTCTAACCAACTGAGCTAAAGACCCAAATTTTTGTTCTTGAGCATGATACATGCAACTGAAATGGTGCGTCCGAGTGAACTCGAATCACCGACCCCCACCATGTCAAGGTGGTGCTCTAACCAACTGAGCTACGGACGCATATCTTCAGAACGGAGTGGATATTAACGGCTGTTTTTGCTGTGTGCAAGTCTATTTTCTTTGTTTTTGAGCCAGTTGGCTTATCTATCACCAGCTTGTCTGTTTTTTATTCACAACTCTGGGTTTAAGCACAATAACCGGATTAACAATAGATGTAAGCTGTCCAATTTATTTCATTGTATAAGTTATGTGAGATTATCCATTGATTCGGACCAATTATCTCGTACTATAAGCTTTATCAATATCTTCGATATGCAATACGGTGACGTAACATGGATGTGCGATTATTCAATCATTCTCATCATTTGAGAGCCTCTGTACTTTGTGGGTTAAGCTTACTGCTGACCGCTATTGCATTTTTCTTCGTCCTATTTAACGTTTTTTACACTTACAGCTACGGGCTAGCAGCATTAGAATTTGTCTTCATGTGTTACTCCTATTACGTTTACTTGATTGCAAAGCAACAAACACATTCAGCTACTCATATTCGTGTCTACGTTTATTTTCTAATCTTTATTATCAGCGCAGGGACTTTTATCCAGCCTTTAAGTAATGGTCTATTTTTATGGACCACGTTTTTCCCAGTACTTTTTTACCTATTGCTAGGGGTTAAGCATGGCCGCCTCGCTACGGGCATCGCACTCATTCCGCAACTGTTCAACATTTATTATCAAGCCTTATGGAATGAAGCTTATGATCCAATCCCGTTGATGATCAATCTGCTTCTTTGCTACTGCGGAATTTGGACAGTGGCTCATATTTTTGAATCTAGCCGTAAAAAAACCGAAAACTCACTACGCTATCTTGCTTCTCGTGATGCGTTGACGGGCTCTCACAATCGTTTAGCACTCACTCATGCCTTCGCTCACTTTGTGCAAAATAAGGTAGATACCACTTTATGTCTTCTGGTGATTGACCTTGATTATTTTAAGCAAGTCAATGACACCCATGGGCATGATGCCGGTGATAAGGTGCTGATCGATACGGCGCAGGTAATGTCTCAAATTGTGGGCGACGATAACCTCTACCGTATCGGCGGGGAGGAGTTTTGTGTGACTTTGTTTAATAACAGTATCGCGCAAGCCGAACATGTGGGAGAAAAATTACGCGAAGCGATTAATCAACATTTGTACGCTTATGGCTCGAAGCGAATCCAACTGACCTTAAGTGTCGGTATTTGTGAATACCGTGAAGGTGACAAGTTGGATGTACTACTGAAATTAGCCGATGTTGAGCTTTATAAAGCGAAGAAAAATGGACGTAACCAAGTTCGTATTTGCCAAGTCAATGACAGCAAAAATGATGCGACACTTTGGGCTTCTCAGAGTTCTTGATCCTCTCCGACTTCATACACCACATTATAATTTTCAGTATAGGTACACTGTGGTTGACGGCTACACGTAAAGAATCGTCGGCCTTTGAATTCGCCTTGGCTGGCAATTTTTATCACCATTGGGCTGCCACATTTTTTACAAAAACGCACTTCTTTATCGGTTTCAATCAAATCGATATGTGCAGCCAGTAACCTTCTTAGTTTACTCACTTGATAGCTGTGTTTGATGTTCGCACCAATCAATGGAATGTTGGCAGACTTACACACATGCATCAGCAATTTTTCACGCTCTACCTTGCCTTTATGCAGTTCTTTTCCGTTATCCAACTCGATGATGACTCGCGGCTCTAAGGTTCTTGCATCACACACCACAAAATCAAAATAGTTTTTGGCGATTCGGTTATTGGCGATGAACCACTGCTTTTTATTCAAGTTCGCCGCTGGGGTAACCACGTTGGCCATTGAAACTTTAGCCAACACCACACCGTGTTCCCCTACTGCAGATTTCAGTGCGTTATGAAAGGCGCCTTCCGACATATTGAGTAACGCCCCTTTCTTCTTATAAGCGTAATCTTTGGTATCGTCGTGTTTGATCACGTACTTTTGGATAAAGACAAAAAACAGCACCAGCAGTGCAACAATGATAAAAATGTTGGTCATACGATAAAAACCATGTTGAAGTAATTAGCTAACTCGCTAATTAATAAACGAAGTACCGCCCAAAGGCCAGTTTATTACTATGGATTTGTTGAAGAGGGTGACCTAATCCACATGGCAGCAGGCTCTCTTGTAAGCTGAATCTAGAATGTGTACCAGAGTGTCATTCAGGTTGATAAGCTACGCCAATGAGTGAAATGTCGCAACTTGTGTTTTCTGTCAATGGACAATGACCAAACGAGAGGCTCATTAATGAGAGCCTTAGTAGGAAAAAGTAGAGAAGGAAAAAGCTCGCCGTAGCGAGCTTTTATTGCTTTAACGATTAATCCAGTCGAAGTAAGCGACCAGTTAAAGCCGGAACGATGATTGTCGTTGTACCGATTTGCGTGGCGATCGTCTCTTCAGTCATTAAATCCTTCAATTGAGTCGCAGCTTTTACGCTTCCCATATCAAGAGATAATCTCCGCTCCGCAGTGCTGGTGTTCAGCACATAGAGGATCTGCTCATCACCGTACACTTTGAGATCCGCGTACAAACTCTCGTCAATCCACACATTACGCCGCTCCCCTTTAGCCAGGGACGGGTATTGGCTGCGCAGTCGCATTAATTGACTGACGCTGTTTTTCAGCGCTTGCTGTTGTGGTGATAAGCTTGAACCATCTACTTTGCCACTAGAACGAGCAACGTGATCATCACACAAACCAACGGCAGCACAATTTTGTGTCACTTGCGCTGCAAAGTTTTCGACTTCATCCCCAATCTCTTCACCATAGTAAAGCGTGATTGGCCCAGAATAAGCAGCAAGAAAACTGAACGCGGCAAGATGTCGCGCATAATAATCGCCTAAATTACCTCGTTGGATCAGGTCACCAAAACGAACCAAATCATGATTACCTAACATTAGATTTGGCATGGCGTGATAAGGCGATTTCGCTCGGTTATTCCAACTGGCTTCTAGACTCAGAGCATTGCCGCTTGCGCCAGATTCTTCCACTGCTAATGCTTGCATCACACCATAGCGTAAAGGAAAGTTGAAGGCTGAGGAGAGCGCTGGGTTTGCATCACTGCTATACGCAGTTAGGGTAATGTCATCAGCCCCTTGCCACACTTCACCGACCATATAGCCTAATGTACCCCATGATTTCCCTGCATTGAGGTTATCTTGCGATGCTTGTTCAACCGCCGCGCGCAGCGAACGCCAACTCTTAAGCGGGACTTGATACGCTTGGTCTAAACGCCAGCCATCAATGCCAAACTCACGGATCCAGTAGCTGGCAACTTCAGTGAAAAATGCCTCACTCGCTTGGCTAGGATAAGTGACCAACTTGCCCGGATAACCACTTTCCCCGTCATGAAGCTGAGGCAACTTGCCGCTCGGTGACGCTTTCACGCCAACAGAGCTTGTGTGACCAAATACGCCATCCAATAACACGTACAGCCCTTTGTCATGCGCACGATCGATCAGCTCTTTTAGCTTAGCGTTGCTGCCAAAGTTAGGATCTACGTTGAAATAATCACACGCAAAATAGCCAGTAGCGTCAAGCTTATCATCGCCATTTTGACCCGCACAGGAATCAAATACTGGCGTTAACCACAACGCATTAACGTTCAAGCTAGCAATATAATCCAAGCTATTGATGATGCCTTGCAAATCACCACGGTGGTGCGAGTTGCCGTAACCAACGCCGTAATCAGCGTTTGAATCTCCATCAACAAAGGATTCCACCATCACTTGATAAATTCGCAAATCACAAGCGGGGTTATTGTCTTGATAACACGCGTAGTCAACACCCGTATCCACAACGCCAACCACCAGTTGCGATGTGTTGGATGCATCCAGTGTGAACTTCCAAACACCTTGCTCTGTTACGGTAAGCTTGATATTGCCATTTCCTGCATTTTCCAATGTCGCGGAACCGCTAGCTATATTAAAGCCACCAAAACCCAGGTTTAGTGTGCTCCAATCTTCAGAAGCAATTTTGAATTCATACACTCCGGGAGTCAGATAACCTTCAAACGTGTAGAGACCATTTTGCTGATAGGATAATGGATTTGAAACTCCCCAACCGTTCATCGAACCACGCACGTACACCGTGGTTGAACCATAAGGTGCAACATCAATTGGTGGCGCATCAATGCTTAAGCCAGCACCCTGCTCGCCCTGCTGCGGCATCACAAACACTGCCGCCGTTAAGGCTGGAACGGTAAAGCGGCCATTGTTAAACTGGCTCGATTTAACACGCACATCTTGTGCTGTGCGTAAAACAGGATGTAATTCAAAGCGCTGCGCATTCGGGATCACGACACTTTGCTCTGCGCTATTGGCGTTGATGGCGACAACGATGGCCTCAACGTTAGGGTCGAGATCCGCACCGGCTGAAACACCATCATTCACCGACATCACTATCATGCCAGGCTGAGCATTTGGCCCCGTATTATGGAAACGAACACGATTTAACACTTCTTGCTCAGAGATGAGCTTGAGCAACGGTGTTTGCGCACGAATCGCCAGCAAGGCTTTGAAGGCATTGTCTGTCCATGCGATATCTTGCGCGGAAGCTACCGTATTGGGGTTGGCTATCACACTTTGAATCGCACTCCAGTTGGCCTGATCTTTATCTGCTCTTGGCAAGCCGACATTCCAGTTGTTGGTCTGCTTGCTAAAGTCAACACGGTTGTACCAATCACCACTGTCGTAACTGTCGCGCGTCATCGATTTTGAGCGAAGTAGTTCTGACCCCATATGGAAAAAAGGAACACCTTGCCCAAGCATTACTGGCGCAAGACCAATGATCTGCATGCGCGCTCTATCCGCTGAGCTGGTTTCTGCTTTTGCTTTATATTGGTTGAAGTCCCACAGGGTTTGATTGTCGTGTTTAGAGACGTAGTTAATCGACTCTTGTGGGTCAAGTGTATAGGCCGCGCCTTGACCACCGTATTGGAAATCACGGCCAAGCAATGTCATGCCGCTGGCGGTTTGCAATGGATAGGCTTGTAAATTGCCAGCCATGCCATAGCGAATTAAGTCCATTTTCGATTTCAGCTCATCACTAAATCGATCACCTGCATTAGCAAAACCCGGTGTGGTTAATAACGCCTCACCGCTATCAAATGGACCACCGCCACGCACACCGTCACGTAAGCGGTCGTTATAAGTCCCTATCCCCGTTCCAGCCATTGGCCATTGCGTAGCATTTTCACCTCTGGCACCGTTGGCGACTTCACCAAAGTTCCAGCCTTCACCATAGAACCAAGTGTCAGGATCAACCGTTTTCGCCGCCTCATAAATCTTGAGCATGCTTGATTTCATAAGGTGTCCCATAAGATCGAAACGGAAACCGTCGATTTTGTAATCTTGCGCCCACATCGTGACGCTATCGGCCACCAGTTTCTCGAACATACGGTTTTCTGAAGCGGTATTGTCACAGCAGCTAGAATTTTCAACCGCACCTGTGATGGGGTTCAAGCGGTGGTAATAACCGGGCACGGTTTTATCCAGTACTGATTTGTCATACAAACCTGACGAGTAGGTATGGTTGTAGACCACATCTTGCACGACTCGAAAACCAAGCTGATGCAGTTTTTGCACCATTTGGCGGTACTCTTTCACCCGTGACACACCATCACTTTGCACCGCATAACTGCCTTCTGGCGCGCTGTAATGGAATGGATCATAACCCCAGTTGAAGCTGTCAAGCGGCCGCACATCCGCAAGTAATGCCTGTGCTTGCGGTGTATTCGGGTCGGTTTTTTCCAACAAAGAAAGTATAGTCGCGCTCATCGACGTGCCATCAGAACAGAGCGACGCTTGCGGGTTAATACCACACAGTTTTGCGACCGTATCATTAAGATCGACCCGCTTTTGCTCATCTTCTGGAATCGACGCTAAATCATAGCTTGGCAGTAAGTGAATGGTGGTTAAACCCGCTTGTTTTAAACTTTTCAGGTGCGCAACACTGTCACGTTCTTCTTCCAAGAAGGCAAGGTACTTACCGTTGTATTCCGCTGTTCCTTTGCTATCACTGTTGCTGAAGTCACGAATGTGTACTTCATAAAGAATGTTATCTTCAGGATGACTCAGTTCAGGAATAATTTGAGTATCCCAATCGTCCGGTTTTGACTCTGCTGCGGTTAAGTCCACCAATTGAGAATAAAGGCTGGATGTACTGAGCGACTGCGAATACGGGTCGGTCGTCATCATCCATTCAAGTTGCACCGTTTTAGGATGGTAGGCCTGCACGCGGTAACGATAGAAACTGTTTTTCAGCGAGCGCTCACCTTGATAGTGCCAAACTCCGGTGTTTGGATCTTCAACCATCGGCTGAGGAGAGGTACTGCGAAGGGTTTTATCTTGATCATACAGATACAACTCCACTTGCTGCGCGGTCGGAGCCCATAGCGCAAAATGCGCGCTATCACCGTCTATCCAAGCGCCAAGTTTCGCTTCATCGGCATCATCGCTGCCAGCCGTGTAAAGATTATCGACTATTCCTGGGATCTGTACTTTTGTTGCAACCAGTACTTTGCCTTCAGCATCTCTCGCTACTGTGAGTAGCTGCGTTTTCAACAGCGCTTTAGCTTGTTCGTTGCTCACATCCAATGTGAAGGCTGCTCGACCCGCTAAATGTGGGAAATGCGCATTATTTGTCACGCCTGACAAGGCTAATGGGTAATGAATGAATTGTTCAGGATGGGCGATATCACCATTGCCTTGTGCGCGGCTCCAAAGCTCATAGCTTGCCGCTTCGCTGTGATCGAACCACGCCAGTTGATTTACCGCAAGCCAATGTGCAGCTGCGCCCTCAATGGCAACTTGAATTTGCTCATTCGGAGAATAGTTCAACACCGCACTACCGTGGCGCGTATAAAGCGTATTGCCTTTGACAAAATCCAGCACTAAATCATCGCCGCCCAGCGCTTTATCATTGCCACTGTGCACAATAAAGTTCATGCAGTTGCCATGTTCTGCTTTAAGTGGAATGCGATATATCGCTCCATAAATCGGGTCGATTTCTGAGGCTAAGTAAGGATTTCCCCAATCCACGCCATTAAGCGCAGATTCAGAAACAGAATCACAGCTACCGTTGTTCCAAAGGTGTAGTCCCCATCCGTCATAATTATTGTCATCACGCAGGTAGTAAATAATCGCTTCTTGATAAGTTGGGGTCGGCTCGGTTGTCGAGTTATCCGCCTGTTTCGGTTGTGGATCAATGCTGTCGGGGATGCCATCACCGTCATCGTCGCTTGAGGCAAAATCCCCTAGCCCATCGTTATTGGTATCAAGGCTTTCTAAGCGATCTCGTGGGAATACATCCTGCGCGTTGCTCACACCGTCACCATCAATATCGTCATCTTCGCTATCGGCAATACCGTCACTATCAAGGTCAGCAGGAACGCTTGAAACATCATTGGCGTCCGTTTCTAAACGCGCTTCATCGGCGTTGCTCCACCCATCACCATCAATATCATCATCTTCGACATCCGCAATGCCATCGCCATCGAGATCGGCAGCAAAGCTTAAGGCGTCATAAGGGTCTGTCCCTAATCGCCATTCAGTTTCATCAGGCCAGCCATCGTTGTCATCGTCTAGGTCTGCGTGATCGCCAATGCCATCATTATCGGAGTCAATACTCTCTTGGATGTCGTAAGGAAAGTGGTCAATCAAATCGGCTACGCCATCTCTATCGCTATCAAAGCCAATAACAGGCTCACCATTTTCAAGCATCAGTGTTTTATCGCGAATATCGCTCTTTTCTCGCTGCGCTTTTTTGATCTCATCGCCAAACAGTTTACTGGCTTTTTTCAAGGTATTGGCCAATTCAGGCAAGCTGGAGTCATCGATAGTAGCAGGTAGCAGTTGCGCTAGCGCTTTAGCAGATTGAGCAACCAAGATGTGGTTATCGACATAATCCGCTTTGATATCCAGAGTTGGAATACGCAGCGCCTTTTTCAGCTCAGCCAACGCTTTACTCTCTCGCTTACCATTTTGCATCTGCACGCTGAGGTAAGTCGTAAAAGGGCTGATCACCGGATAATTTGCTGGCGCCATCATTAAATAATTGTGCGCCGCTTTGACGGTGGGAATATCTTGGTCAACGGTTTTTCCCTTGATAGCAGAAGCCATCAGATAATAATTTTTTACGTCACCACGCAGCCCCGCCACGTTAATTTTTACGATACCTTTTTGGTCGGTATACGCTTGAGGTTCGTTTTGTTCAAATTGACGATTGCCGTTCACATCCAGCCAAACTTGGGCATTGGTTAAATACCCATCCATGACTTGAACGTCTAACGAGTCATTACAACCCGCTAGCATACCAATTGAAGCAAACGCTAAAGTCATTCTCGTTAGGTTTGTTTTCATTGTTGTAATCCGTTTTATAACGTTAGTGCTCGTCCTGCTCTCACTGCTGGCAGAAAACCTATAAATCAGTAGACATATGCCTATATCTACCTAAGCTAACGTTATAATTTTGACACCGCCAATTACCTCCCCCTTGCCATTTTGCTCTCAGGGCGTAGAGCCAAGGGAGGAGAAGAAAAACACAGAGTTCACTCACGCTCAGGGTAAATGAGATGAAAGGAAAGCAGAGAGAGCAAGATAAAAACGTGATCGGAAAGACAAAGCGTAGAATGAGGAATGATAAAGTGTGAAAGAATATTACATTTTGACCAATCTAATAGAGTTTGATCTTCCTCCCATCTCTCCTTACTCATTGCTCGCTATTCGCGCCGCTGAGCTTAACGTTCAGAATTGTGGTAAAACAAAAAGAGCCTCAAATGAGACTCTCCTTAATTGGTCGCAGACTGACCGCTATACCCAAACAACTCTAAGTGGGAAGAGTATAAAGGTTAAGCAAATACATATTTATCCATCAGGGTGACCATTTTGCCAATTTCGGGTTTGGTCAAGGTATCATCAGCACCCAGTGCTAAGGCTTTTGCTCGGTTATCATCACTCATGATCGAGGAGAACATCACTATCGGCGTTGTTTTATAAGTTTCGCTGTCACGCAAGCGCTTCAACAAGTGCATACCATCCATGCGCGGCATTTCTACATCCGTTACGATCGCATTCACTAACTCTGTCACGGGTACGTTTTCGGACTTGGCTACTTTTTCAATTTCCATCAATTTCTCATAGGCTTCACCACCGTCTTTACACGCAATAATGTTGTAGCCTGCAGAGCTTAATGTGTCTTGTATTAAACTGCGGATAAACGCCGAATCATCCACCACCATGATGGTTTTCGCATTACGTTTGCTGATCATTTTTTGGTTGAGGTCGACCGATCTGTCCACCGTGACATCGTATTTTTCCATACTCAATTCAGGGTTGATGTCAGCGATGATTTTCTCAAAATCCAAAATCATGATCAGGTTGCCGTCTTTGCGAACAACCGCCACGACGCAATCTTGCTCACCCGCTTCTAAAAACTGACTCGGCGATTCAACGTCGTTCCAAGAAATACGGTGAATACGACTAATGCTGTCAATCAAAAAGCCATTGGTCATGCGGTTAAAATCCGTCACGATAACAAACTTTCGATCAAGGCTTGGATTAGTAGGCACACCAAGCCAACCGGCAAGATCAACTAACGGAGTCAGTACATCACGTGACGAAAATACACCGATCATATGCGGCTGAGCATTGGGATAATCGGTGGTATCAGGAACTTGTATCACTTCCCTAACTTTCGCAACGTTAATGCCGTAATAGCAGGTTTTCGTGCGTCCATCTGGCAGTACCTTTTCTAAATGGAACTCAATAATCTCAAGTTCGTTGGTACCACTCTCTGTCAAAATTGTACTACTTGGGTTGCTCATACTGGTCACTAATCTTAAGAATGGTTATTGGTATTTGTTTAATATGGCTTGATATCGATTAACACCGTCTTCATTAACCGTGTTCTTTACTTTATCAATACCCATTTGTAAATCGTCTAATAGTGTTTGGTCTATATTTTTATTAAAAGCATAGTAAAGTAATCCCTGCTTTAACACATAAAGTGTTTCAAATTGATCGGGGGCATATCCTGCTTGTTTTATCCACCAATGGGCTGACCGTTCATCGTATGCAATCAAATCAATACGCTTTTTCACTAACTGCTCTGCCAACATAGTGACATCCGTTGCTTCTTGCATTGAGTCTCTCGGAACACCATATTGCAATAGCATTTGTTCGCCGACGTCATCTTTTATCACCCCGATCTTATAGGAGGTAATTTCTAAAGGTTCCCCAAGTTTGATATTACTGCCTTTACGTGCAATTACCGAAACTTTGATGTCATCAATTGGGCCTACCCAATGAAATAATTCCTCTCTGTGTGACGTCCTTGTTGTCGAGAAAAGTACTCCGTCTTTTTTCAAAATGGTAGAGCGATAAGAACGAGCCCACGGTTGCAATACGATCTGGCTCAATAATACGTCATGTCCTGAGAATTTAGCGGCTTCTTGAAGTAAATCAACCGAAATTCCAGTGATTTTGCCCTGATTCATAAAATTAAAAGGGGGATAGGCCTCTGTATAATACGTTAGTGTTTCAAGACTAGCGGGATAAGCAGGTGATGATGCCAACACACTGATTAGCCACATAGGTAGAATAGTACGCAGATATTTGATTACGTTCATCCTCTCTCCTACATGATGTTATCTGCCTTTTGTCCTTAAACTTTAGATGGGGTTTGAAACGCCGTCTAGTTGATCGCAAGCATTCATCATCAACAATACGAACGACGTGATTAAATAGCATTAAATTTCATGCGGTTAACCCATTAAATCTCTCGGCCTAACGCACAACTTTTTTATAGCAACGCTCCGGGCGACCAACCGTGCCGTAATTTAAGTCGGCGGTTAGCTCACCACTGCTGATTAAATATTCCAGATAACGCCTTGCCGTGGTTCGACTTGCGCCAATTTTTTCTCCCGCTTCGTCCGCGGTCAAACTGCATGGTGTATTAAAAAGATGGCGTATTTTGTCTAGCGTAACCCCATCAATTCCTTTGGGAAGACGCAGATGAGTGGGAAGCTCACTGGTATTGGCTGTCAACATTTTATCAACTACGTTTTGGTCAACATCAGCCACGGAGCCCAGCTCTAATTGTTGGGTTTGGTATTTCTTCAATGCCGATTCAAGACGGGGAAACATGACTGGCTTGAGCAAGTAATCAACTACGCCACCACGCATTGCCTGTTGTAGCGTTTCAACATCGCGCGCTGCAGTAATCAAAATTACATCACAGCCTTGGTTATTGCCTCGAACTTTCTGTAAGAGATCGAGCCCCGTACCATCCGGTAGATAAACATCCAGCAATACTAAATCGGGTTTGAGGATATCTAACTGCAATTGGGCATCGGCGTGAGTCGTTGCAATGCCAATGACTTCAAATCCCTCAATTTGTGTCAGGTAACGATGATGTAATTGCGCAATCGCGATATCATCTTCAATGATCATGACACGGGTATTCATACTTGTTCTTCCTTAGGCAGATAAACCGTAACTCTTGTTCCAACATCTTGATTACTTTTCATTTCTAGCTGCCCTTGATAGCGATCAGCTAACTGTTTTACCAGGTGTAAACCCACACCTCGGTTATGTTTTGCTTTGCTAGAGACTCCCTTTTGCCATAATTGCTGTGGCGACATTTGTTCGGGTAAACCACACCCTTTATCATCCACTTCAAGAATAATTTCGGCACCATAATCACTGAGTGACACTTCAATGATGCGTCGTTCTTGTGTCACCCGTTGTTCATTGCGGATCATCGTGAGTGTCGCATCAAATGCATTGTCAATCAGGTTACCCAAGATAGTGACGATATCTTCGGCATTGATACGCTGCGGCAAAGGTTCTAGACGCGATCCCTCTTCAACGACTAACTCCAAACCAAGTTCACGAGCCCGCTCAGTTTTACCCAGCAGCATTCCGGCAATGAGTGGATCTCTAACTGTCTCGCGTAGAAATTCAATGAGCGATTGGTAATGAGCCGTTTCTTGGCCGATTAAATGCTGAACCGCTTCCAGCTCTCCCATCTGTACAAGCCCACTGATGGTGTTGAGTTTGTTGCGATGTTCGTGAGTTTGAGAGCGCAGCATTTCAGCATACTCTTTGGTTTGGGAGAGTTGCTCAGTTAACTCGTTGATTTCATCTCGGAGGCGGAAGCTGGACACCGCCCCAACCACTTTACCGTCAACAATAATCGGACTTCGATTGGCGATCAGACGTTGTTGATTGAGGTACAGCTCGATGTCGTGATCAGGCGTGCCACTTTCAATAACACTCATGAGATCACTTTCAGGCAGAAACAGAGAAAGTGGTTGATTCAGCGCTTTCTCTCGGTTAATCGCCAAAATCTCACACGCACTTTTATTAATGGAACGAAGAATACCCGCCTCATCAATACTTAAAATTCCTTCTTTTAAGGTACTCATGGTGACATCGAGTTCGACATACAATCGGCCAATCTCTTCTGGTTCAAAACCGAGTATCGCTTTCTGAAAACGGCGTGAGGCGTAGCTGGAAAGTACAGCATTCGCCAGCACTACCAGTAGTGCCATCCCAATTAGGTAGATAAGAAAAGGTTCGATTTTATCTTGTAGTCGTTCTATTAAGTAACCAACTGACACCACACCAACGATCTGTCCTTGGGCATTTTTTACCGCCGATTTTCCACGCACGGATTTACCCAATGAACCCTGAGCAAAAGAAACGTATGACTCACCATGTAGCAAAGCTTGATCGTTATCTCCCCCTTTCATGGGAAGACCAATTCGTTCATCAACAGGATGGACTAAGCGGATCCCATATTGATCGCCGATAACAATGAAGGTTGCACCGATTAATTTTGTTAACTCTCGATAACGCTGTTGGTGATCCACCCCACTACCAGATTCAAGCATATCGACCACTGATGGAGTTTGTGCAAGAAATGAAGCAACCCCCAAAGCCTTTAGGCCCATCTCTTCTTCTTGAGAATGTTTGATGTACACAAAACCAGCGGCAACTAACAGCAGTAATTCAATCAACCCTGAAAGGGTCATTATGATCAGCATACGCTTACGAAAACTGATACTACTCCACACCATAAATCCCTCTTTAACTCTGCATACAAGCTAACACTTATTTAACATTTGAGCGAAGAGAGAAACGAATAACTGTGAACAATACTACGCATTCCACGCACCATTTTGGTTCGTTTTATTGCAATCTATTTCGAAGACTTGCCAAGCAGAATATGCACAAGGTTTTATAAAAAATTATCATGGTTATTTCGTGATCTATATCACACCTATTTTAGAAAAATTTTATCTTATAATGCCAAAGCATTTGTATACTAATTGTGCAGTGAAGAAGATGATGAGGAAACCTCACAAAAAGATAGCCCTATAATAACCATACCAATTGCTATCGATTCCATTCATAACATTGTCAGAAGGACACTTACAATGAAACGCGATGCCTTTGGAATTTGCCTTTCCCGAGATATGCTGTTTAACCATTTACAGTCAACCTTTACTCATGTTCGGGCTTATGAAGAAATAGCGACTGAGTCAAATGATGACCTGAGAGTGCTGCTCGCTTTCCCGCAGATGTCGGGTAAGGACGTACTGACCACGATGCAAGGCAGTACAAACGTGAGAGGTAGCAAAAAATTGGTTTGGCGGGCCGATTATCTCTGCCCTTCTTACCATAAGTATTAAATTTAAATATTGAATTTTGGTGATATGCGCTTCATGCTAGCGCATATCACTTGCTGTTGTTTCGACATTTCAACCCATCGCACTGTTGACTTCCGCAGCAAAAAACTAGAGCATTAACTCTAATTACTATTACTCGAGCTTAGCATGAAAGCGAAAACACTCAGCCTATTCGTCTTTACTCTGCTTGGTGCAGCCCCTTCTTTCGCCGCGCCGATTTCCTTTCAACAAGCATGGGATCTTTTGCAACAGAGCAATAATTCACTTGCCGCTGGGCGAGCAAATGTCGAACGTTATCAGCATATTGAAAATTCCACAGACAGTCTTAATTTGCCTGCTGTTTCTATTGGTGCAAACTACACGCGTTTAGACCAAGATGTTACTTTGTCAGGAAAGCAGATATTCGATAGCACTGGGCAATCTGTCCCATCATCTTTGGGGCCAGATTTAGGACCGATACTGGCCAGTGCTGGCTCCATCACATCAACCATCACCGAACGAGATATTTTCAGCTCTTCGATTCGCGCTATTTGGCCCATTTTTACGGGCGGACGGATCAGCGCCGCACAAGCTGCTGCGGAAGGTAAGAAAGAAGAAGCGCAAAGCCAGCTCGCAATGGAAACACAAGCGCGCTATGAAGACTTGAGCAAATATTACTTTAGTGTTCTTTTGGCAAAAGAGGTTTTAGTGACTCGCCAAGCCGTTGAGCAAGGGTTAACCAAGCACCGTGATAATGCACTAAAGTTAGAGCAACAAGGGCAAATTGCCCATGTGGAACGGCTACAAGCTGAAGCCTCATTAGATAAAGCAACGGTTGAACGCAAAAAAGCACAAAAAACCTTAGATATTGCCCAAAGCGCACTAACCCAAATTCTAGGTCAAACAGAAAAAGTCGAGCCAAGTGGTTCACTGTTTGTCAATGACCGCTTACCGCCGCTCTCTGTTTTTGTGGAGCAAACGCTCAATACCTATCCGGGCTTGGCACTACTTGAAGCAAAAGAAAAGCAAGCAAGCAGCTTGATCAAAGCTGAAAAAGGCAAATACTATCCAGAAGTCTACCTTTACGGTGATTACAGCCTACATGAAGACGATTCGCTGGCCAGCCAAATGAAACCGGATTGGTTAGTGGGTGTTGGGGTCAACATTCCGTTAATTGAAACATCGGGTCGCAGCGATCAAGTCAAAGCAGCGCACAGCGCAGTCTCACAAGTACGTTACTTAAAGGCGCAAGCTAAGCAAGATTTGAGCGTGTTGGTGGAAAAAACCTATTTGGAAGCCGAACAAGCATTGGAAGAAGTGATGGGACTAAACTCAAGTCTCACACTGGCTAATGAAAACCTGAACCTACGCCAAAAGGCATTCAGTCAGGGTTTAGCAACGTCTTTAGATGTGGTGGATGCAGAGCTCTACCTTGCTAGTATAAAAACGCAACAGTCATTAGCCAGCTTCAACTACTTACTTTCTTTAAATAAGTTACTGGCATTGACCAGTGAAATGAATACTTTCCCTATCTACACACAATCAGCGATTTTGTTGCACTCATCAATGACTCACGAATCACCTGCTCAAAAGGATGCCCTATGAAAGCCGTAAAACCAACACTGATTGCTCTTGCTGCTGTGGTGGCGATCTCTTGGGTAGGCTATCGCTTTTACCAAGCATCTCAACCTAAACCTGTCCGCTTACAAGGTCAAATTGAATCTCAACAATACAGTATTTCCTCAAAAGTTCCCGGCCGTATTGATCAGGTACTGGTGCGCAAAGGCGATAGCATTGAACGTGGCCAGCTCATTTTCACGCTGCACAGCCCTGAAATTGAAGCTAAATTAGATCAAGCAATTGCGGGTCAAAAAGCGGCGGGCGCACTGGCTAAAGAAGCAGAAACAGGCGCACGCGATCAGCAGATCCAAGCGGCAAAAGATCAATGGCTTAAAGCCAAAGCCGCAGCGGATTTAATGGAAAAGACCTATTTGCGTGTCAATAATCTTTACCGTGATGGTGTCGTCGCTGAACAAAAGCGTGATGAAGCGAATACCCAATGGCAGGCCGCTAAATATACTGAAAGTGCCGCTTTTCAGATGTATCAAATGACCAAAGAAGGCGCACGCTCTGAAACTAAACTCGCTGCCGCGGAAAAAGAACGTATGGCTGCTGGTGCCGTAGCGGAAGTTGAAGCTTATGCCGCGGACACTAAAATTGAGAGTTGGTTTGACGGTGAAGTGTCCCAAGTACTGCTGCAAAGCGGCGAGCTGGCTCCACAGGGCTTCCCTGTCGTTACTGTCGTGGATACCCAAGACTCATGGGCGGTGCTCAACGTACGCGAAGATCAACTCAAGCATTTTACGAAAGGCACAACATTTACGGCTTACTTACCTGCTTTAGAAGCCAAAGTAGAATTTATCGTTTCCCACATCGCAGTGATGGGTGATTTCGCCACATGGCGATCAACAGACGCCTCACAAGGGTTTGATTTACGCACCTTTGAAATCGAAGCTCGCCCTACCACACCTGTCGAAGGTTTGCGTATGGGAATGAGCTTAGTGGTTGAGCTATAAGCCTTATGTCGATTCAGGTTCGCCCTCAATGGCCTCTGCTGCGCCATGATCCTTGGCTATTGTCTAGCCTAAGCTGGATACCAATAGTATTGGCATTCAGTATTTGGTGGATTTTCTCACAAGGGATAGTGCGCGATCTGCCGATTGGCGTGGTCGATTTGTCTCACAGCCAATTGTCACGTCAATTGATAAGAGATTTCGATGCAACCTCGACCATGGCAGTCACGCACCAGTTCCAAGATGTCAATCAAGCCAAAACTGCGTTAATTGAAAGTGACATTTATGCGTACGTTGTCATTCCGTATCAATTTGATAAATCAATATTTCGTGGTGAGCAGCCACAAGTATCGACCTTCTTCAATAGCCAATACATTTTGGTTGGACGATTGATCAACTCTGCTATTGTTCAAGCACAAAGTACGTTCAATGCCCAAGTGGATGTCGTAAAAAACCTAGCGACTAGCCAACAAACCACATTGAGTGCGATGGGGCGAGCCGTACCAATCAGGACACAGATTACGCCCCTGTTTAATCTCAATACAAACTATGCGCAATTTTTAGTCTCGGCGGTTATACCCGCTCTTTGGCAAATCGTGGTCGTGGTCAGTACCATTATGATTTTGGCAGCAAACCATCGTCACTTTGGTTTGCAAACGTGGCTTGGAGAAAAGCCATTACGAATTTTAACGCTAACATTGATGCGTTATCTGCCGATTTTTATGTTGCAAGGGATTGGTTTTTTAATCTGGTTTTATCAAATATTAATGTGGCCAATGCACGGCAGTTTTGCTCTATTGATTATCGCACAACTTGCAATGACGCTCGCCTGTATGATCATGGGCGCACTCTTTTTCTTTCTAACACTCGATCCGGCAAGAGCGATGAGTTTTGCTGGCGCTTTTACCGCACCAAGTTTTGCGTTTATGGGCATTACGTTCCCAGTGACGGATATGAATACTCTAGCGCAGTGGTGGCGAAGCCTGCTACCAGTGAGTCACTACATTGAAGTGCAAGTAAGCCAAGTGAGTTATAACGCTGAATTGCTGTCATCACTTAAGTATTTAGTGCCAATGCTGGGCTATGCATTGCCGCTGCTGCTCACTTTGATTCTTATCCGTAAACACAAGCAAGCCGAGCGAATCAACCATGACTGAAACTACGCGATTCATTGCTCTACTTAAAGCAGAGCTAAAAGCGCTATTCACTAACCCTGTGGTGCTGTTGACTGTCTTTGGTGGCGTGGTTTTTTACTCCTTTTTATACCCTTTGCCTTATACGCAGCAAACTCCACGCGAGCAGACACTCTCGATTGTCAATCTCGATAAAAGCCAAGCCAGTTACCAACTAGAACGCATGGTTGACGCAACGCCACAAGTCAAAGTGATTCAACGAGACAGTACCATTGAAGATGCCAAGCAGGCTTTTCTTAACCGCAAAGTTAGCGGTATTTTAGTGATTCCTGAACATTTTTATAAAGACCTACTGCTTGGGAAAAGCCCAACACTGGCCTACGCTGGCGATGCCTCTTACTTTCTAGTGTACGGCACCATCGTTGAGGGCTTATCGCAAGCTGGCGGAACCTTAGCTGCGAAAAGTAAAGTGTCACGTTTAGTGATGGAAGGAGAACCGCTTTCTCTGGCCGCTCAGCACTATTCCGCCACAAGCATCAACTTAAAACCGACCTTTAACCCACGCATGGGTTATGTTGATTACGTTGTCCCAGCGGTGTTTGTTTTGATCTTACAACAAACCATGATCATGGCGGCAGGATTAATGGGCGGAACACAAAAGTACGGAAATGGCTACTGGAGCCATACCACACTGCTACGATTAATATTGGTACGCAGCATTGTCCTTGTTGCTGTTTATTATCTACTCAGCATGTACTACTTTGGTGCCAGTTTTACCTCACATGGTGTCAACACCCTCGCCAGTGCGGGGCATTTATTGCTACTTCTACTGCCTTTCTTACTGGCCTCTTGCCTATGCGGCATTTGGCTTGGTTCAGTTACACCGCGGCGAGAATTGGTGACGTTAGTGGTATTAATCAGCTCAATGCCACTGATTTTTTCAGCTGGTTTTATTTGGCCTTTAGAAGCAATTCCACGCCCTATCATTTGGATCTCCAACCTCTTTCCCAGTACGCCTGCCATTCAGGGATTTCTTAGTTTGAACCAAATGGGCGCATCATGGGATCAAATCAGCACTCAGTGGGGGATCTTGTGGGTGCAAGTGTTTGGTTGGGGAGCCCTTGCCTTTTACCAACTCCAGCGGAAGCGTTAATTAATCATTCCTGCCACTGCTGACGCATACGCTCAACAGTGGCATCATCGATACCATGAACATTCTGGTACTGCGCACGGCAAACATTAATCACTAAGGTTGCATGGTAACGTTTAGCCAACTGCCGGTAAGCTCGCATCTCCCACTGTCGAACAAAAGTATTTGCCACAACAACGTCCTCACCTTGCGCTAAACAGCGCTCCACTTGCTGTTGACACCACCGATGAGCTTGCTCGATTTTATCTGGCTGATAGCAATAGTTGCCTTTCTCATTGATAAAATACATATCCGCTTCAAAATGCTTTGCATGTAGCGTCCTTGCTAAGGTGCTTTTGCCTGAGCCGGGTAATCCCCTGATCAAAGTTAAGGTTAGCGCCATGTGTATCCAACAGGTAAGTAAACGGATATCCAATAGTAACCAATTTCACAGCAAGATTCATTTTGCTATCGACATCTGGTTTTGATTGAGTTAAGTTCGGCAGTATAGACGTCCAAAAATAGCTTAGGGAGAAAGCTGTGCCGATTAAGATCCCCGACCAACTGCCTGCCGGTGATGTACTGCGTCATGAGAACATTTTCGTGATGTCAGAAACACGTGCCGCCACACAGGGCATCCGTCCACTGAAAGTTTTGATTTTGAATTTAATGCCGAAGAAAATCGAAACCGAGACTCAGTTTTTGCGCCTGTTATCCAATACTCCGCTGCAAGTGGATATTGAATTACTGAGAATTGATGAGCGCCCAAGTAAAAATACCCCCACTGAGCATTTGGAGAACTTTTACCGTCAATTTGAGATGGTAAAAAATCGCAACTTCGACGGGCTCATCATCACCGGAGCACCTTTGGGGTTGGTTCAATTTGAAGATGTGATTTATTGGGAACACTTAAAAAGCGTGATGGAATGGGCTAAAAATCACGTCACTTCCACACTCTACGTTTGCTGGGCAGCGCAAGCGGGGCTAAAACTGCTCTACAATCTACCCAAACGAACTCGCAAAGAAAAATTATCGGGCGTTTATCATCATGAAATCCACCATCCCTTTCATCCGATATTACGCGGCTTTGACGACACCTTTTTAGCGCCCCATTCTCGTTATGCTGATTTCTCACCAGAATACTTAGCCGAACATACGAATTTAGATATTCTCGCCACCTCTGATGTTGCGGGTGTGTACTTAGCCTCAACCAAAGACAAACGTAACGTGTTTGTCACAGGTCACCCTGAGTACGACGCACATACACTGCATGGTGAATATATTCGAGATTTAGGTGAAGGGATGGAACCCGCAATCCCAGTCAACTACTACCCCAATGATAATCCAGATAATAAACCAGTCGCCAGTTGGCGAAGCCACGGTCACTTGCTGTTTGCAAACTGGTTAAACTACTGTGTTTACCAACAAACACCTTACGACCTTGAACACTTTAGCGAAGATAAATTTACCAAAGACGATTAGTGTTTCATGCCTGATCATCTCAGTAATGAGGTGTTCAGGTTTTCATCAAACATAGTGCATACTGACTCGCATTCTTCTCTGCTCTTTCCCCCTCGATCTTCTGATTTCCTTATCATGCGTCTAAGCGATTTAGGAGCTGCAGATAATGAAAAAAGTACTGATGATATTGATAATGTTCACGTTATCGGCCTGTGTCACCGTGAACGAAAAAGGTGAGCCTGAAGTAAAAGCGGATCCGGTTGAAATGGCCGAATCTCGCATTGCGCTCGGCCTAGGCTATTTAGAAAATGGCAACATGAGCAAAGCGCGTGAGAACCTAGAAAAAGCCACACAACATGCGCCAACTTACTATCGATCGCAACTTGCGATGGCTCACTACTACGAAACTGTCGGTGAAACAGAGGCCGCACGTAAAACCTATCAAACCGCGCTTCGCGCCCATCCCAAAAATGGCAATATTCTCAATAACTACGGCACATTTTTGTGCAAGCAGGGCGAATATCAAAAAGCCGATGAATATTTTAACCGCGCCATTGCTCAACCCTATTATTACCTTGTCCCTGCAAGCTATGAGAACGCAGCCTTTTGCGCGTTAAAATCTGGCGATAAAGAACAAGCGCACTACTATTTTGCAAAAACATTAGACCATGACCCTAATCGAGCTCGTTCATTGCTGCAATTAGCTAAATTGGAAATTGACGCTCAACAATACACGCAAGCTCGCATCCGCTTGATGCAATTTAATCAGCGCTACGGTAACCAAAAAACATCGCTTCAATTATTGGTAGAGTTAGAGAAAAAGGCAGGAAATAAAGCGTTAGAGAAAAAATATCAAGCGGCGCTCGATACCTTTTCCTAACATCGTATTACTAGGGCAAGGGTTATTTGATATTGGTGGGTCTACCGTCTTTGCCACCAGTACGGTCACGATAGTGGATACGGCGAAGACGTCTGACTTTCTGAGCGCGCTGAATTTTTTGATATTCGCGATAGATAATACGAATAAAAAACCCAAGCCCAATCATCGCAAGCAAGGCAAACAGATAAGCGAAGGGCTGGCAGATCCATCCGGGTTGGCAAGGTAAATAAAGGTCAAAGTCCATACCTTACTCCTTCTATTGCTATCTCAACTCACTGACCAATATAGTCAATCAACGAAGTCAGCCTAGCACTTTGCCGCTAACCATTGTTTGCGTTGACTGTCATTTTGGAAACTCCATGCGATGAATCGACTCACTTTTTGCCCTTGTTGCATTTCAACAACCTTCACCACTGCAGCACCCACTTTATCTAACTGTTTTTGCATCCAACGTACATTCTCTTTTTTAGAGATCAATGTGGTGAACCACAGCACTTGCTGAGCGTAGTGTTGACTTTCAAAGGCCATGTTTTTAATAAAGGCAGCTTCACCACCGGGGCACCATAACTCAGCTTTTTGTCCACCAAAGTTGAGCGTGACCGCCTTACTTCTGTTAGCGTCTTGCCCCACAATTTCTTGACCTTTTTTGACTCGATTACGCTGTAAATTTTTCAACTTACGTTCGCTGCCTTGCTGCGCCTGTAGTTGTGATGCATGAAAAGGCGGGTTGCACGTGGTGAGATCGTAACGCTCATTTTCTTGGATAATCTGCTTAAAAATGTGTTTTGCATCGCTCTGCAAACGGCATTCAATACGTCCATTGAGTGAAGCGTTGCTATTAACCACCAGATTGGCGGATCTAATAGAGATAGGATCAATATCGCTACCAACATAGTGCCAGCCGTACTCTGCCACACCCACTATCGGATAAATACAGTTCGCTCCGACCCCAATATCAAGTGCTTGAACCTTTTCATGCTTGATTGCTGAGCACTCATCTAGCAGCAAATCGGCCACGCGATGAATATAATCAGCTCGACCGGGGATCGGCGGGCACAAATACCCAGCGGGAATATCCCAATGGGTCACATGATAATGATGTGCCAATAACGCTTTGTTGAGCATTTTCACCGCCATCGCATCGGAGAAATTGATGCTCGGTTCACCACTCGGGTTGCGAATAACAAAGGGCTTCAAAGCAGGCAGTGTATTAATCAGCGCGGGGAAATCGTATTGTCCTTGATGCTGATTACGAGGATGTAACCCCTGCTTTGCTTTTAACGCAGGTTTTTTATGGCTCGCTTCAGGTTGGCTTTTCTGCGGCTTCGCTTTGGCTGACATTACTGCTCCTCTTTTAAATCGAGATACATCATAAATAATCGTGCATCAAACTCGAGCTGATGATAATTCGGTTCCATATGGCAACACAGTTGATAAAAAGCCTTGTTGTGCTCTTTCTCTTTGATGTGAGCCAGCTCATGTACCACTAGCATGCGCAACAGCGGCTCCGGTGCTTCTTTAAACATGCTCGCTATGCGGATCTCATTTTTAGATTTGATTTTCCCACCATGCACTTTGGCAACATAACTGTGCAACCCTAGTGCGTTATTGATAATGTGGATTTTATTGTCGTACACCACTTTACTGATCGGCGCCGTTTTCTTCATGTATTGATTTTTGAGATCAATCGCGTAGTTAAACAACGCTTTTTCACTTTGAATCGAATGGCGCTGTGGGTAACGTTGCTCAAACCAACTAACGAATTTACCGGCCGTGATCAACTGTTCAACTTGTGAAACGAGATGAGGCGGATAGTTTTGTATGTAACGAAAAGATGGATGCATAGCCCAGCAACTGACTCATAAAAAAGGCGCTAAGTGTAACTGAATCAAGCCTGCGTTTCATCTTTCCAATCACAAGGAGCAAGGCTTCGCATCCGAGAGAGTTGAAACTCAGCGCCTCGGTGGGTAAACTTGCCGCCCTTTATGTTCGGTTAATGAGTGAATTGGATGAAACGTATTGTGCTCTACGTCAAAGATAAATGCCCGCACTGTAAAGATGCTCAGCGCTATCTTGACGCCAAACAGATCCCCTACCGCTTATGTAACGCAAAAATGCAACGCGGCCGGAAGGAATTGGATGCGATCGGCGCGCGCAGTGTACCGGCTTTAAAAATTGGTGATCGAATTATGATTGGCTGGAACCCAAACAACTTTGAAAAAATCTATCAAAGTTAATCGAACGATACACATAGCCCCTTTCACACGTACTGTTTCACAAATTCAATAAAAGTACGGTCGGCATTAGACAAATAGCCCTCTTTGCGCCATGCGAGGGCTAAATCTAACCAGACTGGCGGTTCAAAAGGGATCGCTCGTACATCCGGTTCATGCTCCGTTACAAGCTCTAATAACGCAGTCACTGCGTACTCATGTTTGACAATACTTAAAATCATTGGCAACAGATTGGTTTCAAAAGAGAAATGTGCGCTGAGCTTATGCTCTTTACACACTTTATCAATGAAGTCGCGGTGGAAATAACCGGGCTTAAACATTACCAATTCATGCTCAAAAAAGGTCTTAAAATCTATCGATTCTCGTTGTGCTAACTCATGTTCTTTCCCCACTACCGCCACCATTTGCGATGATAAGAGGGGATCAACCTCTAAATCCGGAGGAAGATCATGATTGAGGATCACACCAATATCTAGCTCACCGCTGAGCAACATTTTTCTAATCGACTGAGTTCCCGCTTCTATCACCGTCATTTTTAGCAAGGGAAAGTGACTTTTAAAAGCCATTACAATTTCTGGAAAGAAATAGGATCCCATCATGCTCGGCGCGCCGAGCCTCACTTCACCTTTGACGAGCCCTTTAAGCTCATCCATCGCCAATTGTGCATCTTCAAGTTGCTGCAAAATACGAGTGGCGTGTTCATATAACACTTGCCCTTCATGGGTCAGCGTCACTTTTCGCTCATCTCTTTTTAGCAAAACAACCCCTAATTGCTGCTCAAATTTTTTAATCGAAATACTAAGCGCTGGCTGCGCAATGTGCAGTTGCTGGGCTGCTAAAGTAAAGCTGCCGCACTGAACCACAGCCGAAAAATGTTTTAGATGGCGAGTATCCATAGCTTTATGGTTCCACAGAATCAAACGAAGCGATATTCGTCCAACGAGGTTTGGATATATT
>NZ_CAWNJO010000031.1:0-82396 GCF_963874835.1 Vibrio sp. V12_P9A6T4
TTGTTAATTAATTGGTATTTAGGTGGAATGAACGTCATTTTTTAATAAGAATGGAATTTATAACTTCGTTGTCTAAAAAATATAAATGATAAAACTATTTTTTGTCGAAGAGTGTATGACTGAAAAACATACACTCACTAGTGAATCACACCACAATTTTATCTTGGTTTAAAAACGAACTGTTAGGCCGATATTAGCCGAAAATTGATTGATCCAATCAGATTTAAAACGAATCGCGCACGTTTCTGAAGAGGGCAGTGTGCAGGTTGCTGAAGTTTCGTTGTCAACAGAGGTACCTAACCAACGCACTTGGCTATTCAGCGCAATGTTATCGGTAAAGGCATACTCAAAACCCCCAAACAAGCTTGAAGAAAAACCATATTTATCTTTAGCCCAGTCAACATCCGTATAAGAACCACCGATACCTAGGCCTATATAAGCGGTCAATTGTTGGCTTGTCGGATAATAAATGCTGCTTTGAAAGTGGAGATAATGGATGTTGGCATCCGCGTTAATGGTTTCAACAGCGGTGTTTTGAGTGGCATAAAACAGACCAATTCGGCCTTTTTCGTAATCAGTTTCTATAGCGAGGCCATAACCAGAGGAAGCTTTTAAATCGTATTCATTGCTGGTTTGATCCTCGACTTCCCCCCCAATGATATACCCAAAAAAGGGAGAAATGATGACTTGCGCTTGTGCATAGGGAGCAGATAAAGCTCCGATGATAAGAATGATTTTATTATATTGATGCATAATTATTAACCTAAGCCACTTTTTAACGATTAGGTTATTGTGATGGTAACTCCATAATTGTGCACGAAAAACCAACGATTCTTGAAGATACTTCACACTGATGTTATTACTTTGTTATCTGATAGGAGGTGGCTATGGAACTTGATCTAAAATACGCATTAGTGATTACTGCAACGGTCTTTACTATTCTCGTCGGTTTTGGTTTGATCGCTATCAGCCATTAATCAACGAGGGTTCTGCTGATGAACACTAGTGGAACTATCTCTGATAAAGAGACGAGAGCGGATTTAGATCGGCTCTCGAAGTACATTGGAGGAAAAAATGCATTGGTTGCCCAAGGTGGTGGCCAAAGAGGTATTTTTACCGCAGGTGTGTTAGATGCGTTGCTTCTTTCCAATTTTGACCCCTTTGATGAATTCTATGGCACCTCTGCAGGTGCATTGAATTTGTGCGCTTACCTATGCCGTCAGCATGGGTTAGGCAAGGCTTTTATTTTAGAACTCACCACGGATGCTAATTTTTTTAATCTATTTAGCTACGTTCGGCGTAAGCAGTTCATGAACTTGGATTGGGCTTTAGATCGCATATCGGAATTTCCTTATCGGTTGGATGTCGATATGGGAGCCCAAGTCCTTGCGAAAAGAAAAGCTTATGCTGCTGTTACCTCAGCACACTCACTCCACGACCATTATTTCCCGATATTAGAAAGTAACTGGCGAGAGGTGTTGATTGCCACCTGTGCGATTCCCCGCTTATATCCGCATGAAGTCAAGCTGGGTGATGACCTATATATTGATGGTGGAGTATCGGCATCAATTCCAGTTCAGGAGGCATGGCGTAGAGGTGCCCGTTTTGTCGCGGTAATCCGCACTGAATGCCCTGATGTCGACGCGGTAGAGAGTGGGTTACCGATGAAGCCGTTGCCTTCTGCTAAGCCTTACAACGAGGCTCATTGGTTACATGAACCTTTGCAAAATATTCAAGGTCAGTGGCGACAAAAATTGTCTTACTGGAAGCAAGAGTGGAGTGGTCTTCTCCATCAACAAATAGAACGTTCTAAGCTACAAAAACGTGAGCAAATGAATTTGGAGCTACTCAATGGTGGACGCTGGTTATTTGGCGCTGATGATATTTATCGCTTGAGTCATTTAATTGGTGACAAGTTTGATTCGGGGTTAGCGGATATGTTAATGGTGCATTACCAAACTTATTCTCTTACTCAAGAATTTTTGCGTGCGCCGCCGGATGATGTTTACATCCTACAGATTGTGCCCAGCGAACCATTGAGGTCAAGATCTCTCTTAAGCAGTCAAGAAGATCTGCTTTATGATTATGAGCTGGGACTGACGGCGGGTTATCGCTTTATCGATCAATTTAACCAAGCGCAGTCGGCATATCAGTCCCGTATTGCATCATCGGATTATTTTCCCCGCGACCATTAAGTCAACGGGGATCACGGGTTATTCAAGGACCGGCAGGATACGCATGCAGTTGGTTGACCCTTCGACATCCATAATGTCACCTTGAGTGATGATCACTAAGTCACCGAACTCTAACAATTTTTTCTCCTTAAGCGTATTGAGAGCTGCAACGGCCACATCAAAACCAGTGTCTGCTTTGGTATCAAAATAGACGGGTGTGACTCCCCGATATAGAGCGCAGCGGTTTAAACTTCGTTCATTGGGTGACATAGCAAAGATAGGCAGTACAGAATTTAAGCGTGAGGTCATAAGCGCTGTTCTTCCTGATTCGGTCAGAGTCACCATGGCTTTGATTCCTTCCATGTGATTGGCCGCATAGATAGTGGACATCGCGATGGTCTCTTCAGCAGTCACAAACGAAGTATCGATTCGATAATTTTGTTGGCTAGCTTCGATCATTTTTTCCGCGCCGACACACACTTCGGCCATCGAACGAACCGTTTCTACTGGGTATTTACCAGCAGCAGTTTCACCTGAAAGCATCACCGCATCGGTTCCGTCAAGCACCGCATTGGCAACATCCATTACCTCCGCGCGGGTTGGCATTGGGTTCTCTATCATTGACTCCATCATTTGTGTTGCGGTGATCACTACTCTATTGAGTGCCTTAGCGCGGCGGATCAGTTTTTTCTGCACACCAACCAGCTCAGGATCACCAATTTCTACCCCCAAGTCACCACGAGCGACCATGATCACATCGGAGGCCATAATGATGTCATCAATATTGTGATCACTGGCCACGGTTTCTGCCCGTTCCACTTTCGCCACGAGCTTGGCCTCAAGGCCTGCATCACGAGCGAGGCGGCGAGCGTATTTCATATCTTCGCCATTGCGAGGAAATGAAATGGCTAGATATTCAACCTGTATTTCGGCGGCGAGTAGTATGTCTCGTTTGTCTTTTTCGGTCAGCGCTTCCGCCGATAAACCGCCACCCTTTTTGTTGATGCCTTTGTTATTTGAAAGTGGACCACCGACGGTGACTATGGTGTGTATTTTAGCACCATCGACTGCTGTAACGAGTAGTTGTACTCGTCCGTCGTCCAATAGCAGCAAGTCATCCTGTTGCACATCTTGTGGTAGTTTTTTGTAGTCAATGCCAACCGAGTCTTGGTCACCTTGCCCTGGGGGGAGCTCTGCATCAAGAACAAATCGGTCACCTTCATTTAAGTAGACTTTTCCTTCTTTAAATGTGGAGACTCTAATTTTTGGTCCTTGTAAATCACCAAGTAAAGCGACATGGCGACCCAACTTAGCCGCGATAGCTCTTACTCGTTGCGCTCGCAGTTTATGGTCCTCGGAGCTACCATGTGAAAAATTCATGCGCACAACATTTGCGCCAGCTTTGATAATCGCCTCTAATATCTCGCCTTTGTCTGTTGATGGGCCTAAAGTAGTCACGATTTTTGTTCTTCTTAACACAGCGGTCATTGTGTTCTCCTGATGGGGCGGGAATCTAGATTGAGTATATGCAAGATCTGGCGAAAGAAAGGGGATAAGAGTGAAATTTATCGACAGGTGTCAGATGATTTTTGTCACAAAAAAAGAGGAGTTTCATATTTTTTGAATGTAAACAAATGGCCGTTTATTGGCTAAATACACGAAGATCTAGGTATATCCGTGATGCTTGTCACGGCAATATACTAAAGCGCTTCACAATTACTTCGCAAAGTAAAAAAATTGGCATGTTATTGATTTCTGGAGCTCCCAATGTATATGGCGCAACCAGGCCATATTGATCATATCAAACAGGTCAATGCTGGTCGTGTATATAAACTCATTGACCAAAAAGGTCCCATTTCTCGCATCGATTTATCGAAGGAGAGTGAGCTTGCTCCGGCAAGTATTACCAAAATTACTCGTGAGTTAATTGAAGCTCATTTAATCCATGAAACGACAGTACAAGAAGCGATCAGCCGTGGCCGCCCAGCCGTTGGTTTACAAACCAATAATGAGGGATGGCAATTTTTATCCATGCGTTTAGGGCGTGGTTACCTAATTATTGCCCTGCATGAGTTGGGTGGTGAAGTGTTGATCGACACCAAAATTGAGATCCATGAGCTAGACCAAGATGACGTGCTCGCTAGGTTGCTTTACGAAATTGAAGAGTTTTTTCAAACCTACTCGTCGCAATTGGATCGAGTGACTAGTATCGCAATTACCTTGCCCGGTTTAGTGAATTCAGAGCAAGGGATTGTACTGCAGATGCCTCATTACAATGTGGAAAATCTGGCTCTTGGTCCTGAAATTTATAAGGCGACGGGCCTACCTGTATTTGTGGCGAATGATACCCGAGCTTGGGCACTGGCTGAAAAGTTGTTTGGCCACTCGCAAGGCAATGAAAATTCAGTTCTTATCTCTATTCACCACGGTTTAGGGGCTGGCATTATCCTTGATGGCAGGGTGCTGCAAGGTCGGCACGGGAATATCGGTGAGTTAGGTCATATCCAAATTGATCCGCATGGTAAACGTTGCCATTGTGGCAATATTGGCTGTTTGGAGACAGTCGCCAGTTCGCAAGCAATTCGTGAAGAAGTGGCGCTGCGTATTGCAAACGGTGAGGTTTCATCATTGACTGAGCACAGTGAAATCACTATTGAAGATATCTGTGAGGCCGCAGCAGAGGGTGACCCATTAGCGGTGGATGTGATAGAGAAACTAGGGCGTTATTTAGGGGCCGCAATCGCAATTGTGATCAACCTGTTTAACCCAGAAAAAATTCTTATCGGTGGTGTTATCAACCAAGCTAAGAACGTGTTATACCCTGCATTGCAAAAATGCATCGAAGAGCAGAGCTTACCTGTCTATCATCAAGATCTCGAATTAGTGGAATCACGTTTTTATAAACAGGCAACCATGCCCGGTGCGGCTTTGATTAAACAAGCTCTCTATGATGGACTTTTGCTGATGAAAGTTGTCGAAGGTTAATTTTTTCGCGGTTAGATCATTTATATTTTTTACAATTAACCCATATGGCTATACTGTTATGTGAGTTCACTATAATTTTCGGGATTTCGTATGTCAGGTGTTTTAAATACGGTTGACCAGCGCACCAATCTTGTCGGAGAGAATCGACTTGAGTTGCTTTTATTCAGCTTAAATAGCCGGCAAATTTTTGCGATCAATGTATTTAAGGTGAGGGAAGTGATCAAAGTTCCTCAGTTAACGAAATTGCCCGGTTCTCATCATAATATTACGGGTGTAGCCTCATTGAGGGGAGTGCCAGTTCCTGTCATTGATTTGCGCAGTGCGATCGGTTTTCCTCCATCTCGCTTGGATAGCCAGGAACAGAACCTCATCATCACAGAGTACAATCGAACCATTCAAGGTTTTTTGGTTGGGCAAGTTCGCAATATTATCAATACCGCATGGACTGAAATTCAGCCACCACCGCGTTTAGCTGGCCGGTCTAATTACCTTACCGCTATCACCCATGTTAAAGAGGTCAACAGTAGCCATATTGTTGAAATCATTGATGTTGAAAAAGTGTTAGCTGAGATTATTGATTATGATGTTTCTATCTCAGAAGGCATTCTTGATCATGATTTGGTTGCGGAGATGGTCGGGCGAAAAATTCTGATTGTGGATGATTCTTCAACGGCTCGTAACCAAATAAAAGGGACGCTCTCACAGCTTGGTTTGGAAATTGTCGAATGCAGAGATGGCTTAGAAGCATTGAATCTTCTGAAGTCGTGGAGCGATGAAGGAAGAGATGTAACGAGTGAGCTTTTACTGATGATCACCGATGCTGAAATGCCAGAAATGGACGGCTATAAACTGACTTCCGAGATCCGTAATGATCCGAGAATGAAATCACTATTTATTACGTTAAACACGTCACTCAGTGGCAGCTTTAATGAAGCCATGGTACAAAAAGTGGGTTGTGATCGTTTTATCTCTAAATTCCAACCCGATTTATTAGTACAAGTGGCACAAGACCGATTGCGTGATGTGCTTTCGTAAGATTTTTAGCCATCATTACAATAAAGTCGTCTCTAATGTAATGTGCCGACATGAAATAGTAACGTTCACCTCAAACGACAATGCCTTGCTGATGAGGCAAGGCATTGAAATATTAAAAAAAGCTAAGCCATTACTTTTTCGGTTGTGCATCAATACATTGACCATTCACGGCTTGGCTTTCCGGCGCCATTAAATAGAGATAAAGCGGCATGATATCTTTAGGCGTTTTCAACAACTCCACATCTTCAGCGGGATAAGCTTTGGCGCGCATGCCTGTGCGCGTGCCACCGGGATTAATTGCATTCACTCGAATTGATGTGTTGCTTAGCTCATCAGCTAGCACTTGCATCATCCCTTCTGTGGCGAATTTTGACATAGCATAAGTGCCCCAAAAAGCACGACCATCATGGCCTACGGTTGAAGACGTAAATACAATCCGCGCATCTGGAGATTTGTGCAGCAATGGCAGCGCCGCTTGGCTGAGTAAGAATTGCGCTTTGACGTTGACCTGCATGATATCGTCATAAGAATCTTCACCGATCTGATCAAACGGGCTGATCACACCCAAAAGCCCCGCGTTATGTAGCACGCCATCTAAGCGACCAAACTGCTCTGCAATGGTATCGATCATATCGAGGTAATGTTGCTTGGTGGCTCCTTTCATGTCCAGCGGAACAATCGCAGGTGTTGCGTAGCCAGCGTTTTCTATCTCATCATAAGTTTGTTCTAACTTTTTCACCGTGCGGCCGAGCAAAATGACGGTTGCGCCGTGGGCTGCATAGCTGATAGCGGCTTGTTTTCCGATACCGTCGCCAGCACCTGTAACTAAAATGACTCTATCTTTGAGGGCATCTGCAGAAACTGAATAATCCACCTTGTGCTTCCTTATTGTTATGATTTGCTTTAAGTCTTCGTGACAAGGTGGTTACAATACACCAAATCAAAACCTATGAGGATTAGGACGTTGGAATTTTTATTGGACTACGGCCTATTTTTGGCCAAGATTGCGACAATCGTCGTCGCTCTTGTTGTGCTATTGGTCATTGTGAAATCAGTGGGCGGAAAAAACAGCGCGCAGAAAGGCGAGCTGGAAGTGGTGAATTTAACCGAGCGTCATAAAGAAATGGTCGAGCAGATGGAACACCATCTGCACGATGATGCTTTCTTGAAGGCTCGCGATAAAGCAGAAAAGAAAAGCGAAAAAGAGAAAAACAAAGTACGTGACAAAGCGATCAAAAAAGCGGCCAAAGAGGGAGCGTTAGATACCAAACGTGAACCGCATCTCTTTGTCTTGGATTTCAACGGCAGTATTGATGCCAAAGAAGTGAGTTCGCTACGCGAGGAAGTGACCGCCATTCTCGCCGTTGCTCGCCAAGGTGATGAAGTGTTGCTGCGTTTAGAGACTGGCGGTGGCATGGTGCATGGTTATGGTTTGGCTTCTTCGCAGCTCGATCGCATTAAAGCAGCTGGGTTACCCCTAACCATCGCAGTTGATAAAGTGGCCGCCAGCGGTGGTTATATGATGGCGTGTATTGCTGATAAAATTGTGGCCGCTCCTTTTGCGATTGTTGGATCCATTGGCGTTATTGCACAGTTGCCTAATTTCAATAAACTGCTTAAAAAACATGACATTGAATTTGAACAATTGACCGCAGGTGAATACAAACGCACGCTGACTATGTTTGGTGAAAACAGTGATAAAGCGCGCGATAAGTTCAAGCAAGAACTCGAAGAGACCCACGAACTGTTTAAAGATTTTATCCGCGAGCATCGTCCAGCGCTTGACCTTGAGAAAGTGGCCACTGGTGAACACTGGTTTGGGACTCAAGCTCAAGAGCTCGGTTTAGTCGATGAGATCAAAACTTCTGACGACTTAGTGGTTGCTGCGTGTAAAGATAAAACGGTACTGGCAATCCATTATGTGCAGAAGAAAAAACTGACTGATAAATTGGCTGGTGTTGCGGGCGAAGCGGCTGATAGCGTGCTTCTGAAATTGATCAGTCGCGGTCAACGGCCAATCGTTTAGGTTAGGCGCGTCTTTCTCGAAGCAGGCAGATTATTTTTCGGAGAGTATTAAGCGGAGAAGTGCGTTACTTCTCCGTTTTTTTTGATCTCAGCCATTCACCGATGGCGAGTATCAACCCGGCCAACATGCCTGCTAAATGCGCTTCGATAGCCACGCGTGCATTAATAAGCTCACTGGTGTTACTTGAAGCGCCGAAAATTTGCTCCCAGACAACTTTGACAATAACACCAACCACCAACAGCCAACTGCTGCGACGCCCTTGCAGTGCTTCTTGTAGAGCCAAATAGGCAAACATTCCATGGAGCGCGCCTGAAAGGCCGACATAGACTTGCATACGGCTCAAAAAAAGGCTGACGCCTACCATCAGGCCGGTTGCCAGAAGGCTGATTAACCATTTTTTACTGCTCGGCTGAAACACAAAATGGATAATCCACAACCCTGCGAGGTTCATACCAAGGTGTGTAAAGTTGGTGTGTGTGAAATTTCCTGTTAGGATCCGCCACCATTGGCCCGCTTCAATGGCAGGCCGATTCCACGCACTGAGGGCGGCCAGTGGCGGCCATTGCAACCCCAAGCAGACCAAGCTGATAGCAAGTAGTGCAAAATAACGATTTTTTTGATGGTTTATGTTTAGTAAGCAAAGGCGAAAGTAATTCACGTTATGTCTCGATACTGTTCTCAATGTGGTAAAGCGCGAAAAGCCTGCATCTGTTCTTTGATCGTACCGCTTTCCTCGTCGGTCGAGCTTATCATTCTTCAACATCCGACAGAAGAACATCGCCCAATGGGTACAGCCCGAATTCTCGATTTATCTTTAGCCAATTGCAGGCGCTTTGTTGCCGAAGATTTTAGCCAGCACACTCAGCTGAATGAGTGCTTAGCTGAGCCGGATGTGCTCAACTATGTACTTTACCCGCATGAGACTGCGCAGCCCGTGTCGGCTATGAACATCAACGCTGATACCAGAAAAGTACGAGTTATTTTACTCGATGGTACTTGGAAGAAAGCGTATAAAATGTGGCAACTCTCGAGCAATTTACATTCGCTAGCGTGTTTGCACTTGCCGACCGATCTCAAAGGCAATTATCGCATTCGTAAAGCACCGAGTGAAAACAGCTTATCGACCGTTGAAGCTGGTTTTCATATCTTGTCATTGCTTGAGCCTCGGCAAAATTTTCAACCGCTCCTTGATGCTTTTGATGCGATGGTTGCCTTTCAAATTAGCCAAATGCCAGCTGGGGTTTTTAAGCAAAACTATATCAGTGAGTAACCGCTATATCAGTGAGTAACGGTGGCAGAAGCTACCACTCAACCAGCCATTAATAGTGATTATGAGCTGAGAACAGTTGTTGATGGAGCCTTTGCGCATAGCCATCGGTCATAGCCGAAATATAGTCACAGATGACGCGCATACCATCGTCTTCATTAGTTTGGGCTTGCCATTTACCGCGCGTTGTTTCTGGCAGTAAGCGTTCAGGATCGGCGCTCAGTGCTTCAAATAGATCCATGATGATCTGCTGGCCTTTGTATTCAAAACGCTGCACTTGCGGAATTTGAATCACATATTGGTTCACAAATGATTTCAGTACTTCCAGCGCGGCGGCCATATTGGGTTCTAAATAGGCGTTGAAGGCGAGTAATTCATTCTCAAAATGCGCATCAACGGCTTGAATATGAATGCTAGTCAGTAGCGCATTAACAATCCCGCCAATCGCATCTTTACGACGATAATGTTTGCCTGCAAACAGCATTTCACTGATGGAAGCGATGTGTTCTTCAAACCACGCATCGCCGCATTCGGCCAGTTTCGAGGCTGCGGCCTCTTGCCACTGTTGGCGAGTCACCATGCCAAGCACGATGGCATCTTCTAAATCGTGCACGCCGTAGGCAATGTCATCGGCCAGCTCCATGATTGAGCAATCGAGTGATTTAAAGCGAGTCTTGTGATGTTGATAAGGCGTTGCGGGCTGACCACGCATTTGACTGAGCAGGGCTTTATCTTGCGCAGAGAGCGGCTCCGTTACCCAACAAAAAATCGCGTGATCGCAATCGTATATTCCCTTAGCGGGCGACCACTCTTTAGCTTTCAACTGACGCTGGTGAGCGACTGCATTGGGTTGCTGTACGGCGCGAGTTTGGCTCAGCAGTGCAGGATATTTTAATAAGCCCAGCACAGTGCGGCGCGACAGGTTCATACCATGGTGTTCGGTGTAGGGCTCTAAGCTGGTCACAATTCGAAAGGTTTGCGCGTTGCCTTCAAAGCCGCCGTGATCGCGCATCATATAATTGAGCGCCACTTCGCCGCCATGACCATAAGGAGGATGGCCGATATCATGCGCTAGGCATAAGGAATCGATCAAACTATCCGAAGGCAGCAAATCACGAAACTCTGGTTGCTTGAGTTTAATTTGCGCCACTATACCAGTGCCGAGTTGCGCGGCTTCTAAGGAGTGAGTGAGGCGAGTGCGATGGAAATCATTCAAGCTAGTGCCATGTACTTGAGTTTTGGCTTGCAAGCGACGAAATGCTGCCGAGTGAAGAATACGTGCCCGATCGCGTTGGAAAGGGCTGCGGTGATCATCGCGGCGGATTTTATGCTCATCATCTTGGCGTTCAAGCCATTTGGGGTCAATGGATATATCCATGCCATCTCCTGCAGTACATTTATGTTTTTCAAACACTTAACAAGTAACTTAGCGTGAGTTAGCTGATCTCGTCCAGCGTTAATTCGAAACTAGGGGCAAAGGTATTGAGAAAATACTCCATCTCAGGTGTATGGCGATCTCGTAAGGTGACGTCTAAACGTTTTTTGGCCAGCGCATATTCATGGTTGCCCGCGCTGAGTTCTTCTAAGCATTTGAGATAGGCGCAGAGTGAATCTGCCTGTTTGACTATCGCCACATCTTCAGGGTGCGCGGCGTCTGAAACGAGATATGGAGCAAAATCCTCACGCAGCTCTTCAGGCAACATCGAGAGCAGTTTTTGTTCGGCAGCGGCTTCTATTTTTTTGTATTCTTTAGCAATATCGGGGTTGTAGTATTTAACTGGTGTCGGAAGATCACCCGTCAACACTTCACTGGTATCGTGATACATACCTAAAATCGCAATCCGTTCAGGGTTGACCTTGCCGCCAAATTTTTTGTTTTTGATTACGGCTAAAGCGTGAGCGACAAATGCCACTTGTAGGCTGTGTTCAGAGATATTTTCACTGGAGATGGATCGCATTAAAGGCCAGCGTTGAATTAACTTCATTCGGGCTAAGTGAGCAAAAAAGTGACTCTCTTTCATTGCAATAAACATCCTTGCTGTTTTGGGGACCAAGAGAAAAATTGGCGATTAAAAGAAAACGGGCGCACTTTTAGTATCGAAAAGTGCGCCCGTTTAGCATATGGAAGTTTACGTCAGAATGCTACTGACTGTAGGTCGATAAGAAACGTTCGAAGCGGCCAATGGCAATTTCCAAATCTTCAATATGCGGTAAGGTGACAATGCGGAAGTGGTCCGGTTTTGGCCAGTTAAAGCCCGTTCCTTGAACCAATAGCACTTTCTCTTGTTTTAAGAAGTCGAGTACCATTTTTTGGTCATCTTTAATGCTGTACATTTTCGTGTCGATTTTCGGGAACAGGTACATGGCTCCTTTAGGTTTGACACATGAGACGCCGGGGATCTGGTTGATCAATTCCCACGCGCGGTCGCGCTGTTCGAGCAGTCGGCCACCGGGTAAAATCAGCTCATTGATACTTTGATAGCCACCTAATGCGGTTTGAATCGCATGCTGCATGGGCACGTTGGCACACAAACGCATTGAGGCAAGCATTTCCAAACCAGCCACATAACCTTTGGCAATGTGTTTTGGCCCGGTAAGGAACATCCAACCACCACGGAACCCGCATACACGGTACGCTTTTGACAGGCCGTTAAAAGTGACCATTAAAACGTCATCAGCCAGTGTTGAAATGGGCGTATGGGTTGCACCATCGTATAAGATTTTGTCGTAGATTTCGTCGGCGAAAATGATCAATTTATGCTTGCGGGCAATCTCAACAATTTCCAGCAGGAAATCACGGCTATAGACAGCACCTGTTGGGTTGTTGGGGTTGATCAACACAATACCGCGTGTTTTGGGCGTGATTTTACTGTTGATGTCGTTGAGATCAGGATACCAATCGGCTTCTTCATCACACAAGTAATGCACAGCAGTGCCACCGGAGAGGGCGACCGAAGCGGTCCATAATGGATAATCAGGAGCAGGGACAAGCATTTCATCGCCATTATTAAGCAACGCTTGCATCGCCATCACGATAAGCTCTGAAGCACCATTACCGATGTAAACATCTTCTACATCTAGGCTACGCAGCCCTTTTTTCTGGTAGTGCTGCACCACGGCTTTGCGCGCGGAATAGATCCCCTTTGAGTCGCAATAGCCTTGTGAAGTAGGCAGATTACGGATCACATCAACTAGGATTTCATCTGGGGCGTCAAAGCCAAATGGGGCGGGGTTACCAATGTTTAACTTCAGTATTTTATGCCCCTCTTCCTCCATGCGTTTAGCATGTTTGAGTACAGGACCCCTAATGTCATAGCAGACATTGTCGAGTTTTGACGACATCCCGATATTTTGCATTGTATAATTCCTGAAAAATAAATAATTTCTTTATTAAACTACACTAAATTGATGTTTGATAGAATAAAAATCTGCCACTGTACGCTTTTAGGATACAGATGAAGATGCCCGTTATCACAGGAATCTGCAAAAGATAACTCGTAACCTTGATTTCGTTTCCCTCTCTAAATAGAGTAGCCGTCAGTAGAGCCCGTGTCTCAATGTTTTCGAGGTCGATTTGTCGCATTTTCATCAAGCTATTGCTCGGTTAATCGAGCAAATAAACGACGCGAAGGATGATGACGTTCGTTTTGTACAAATACTGCAAGAAGCTCCCCCTTTCGCGCCAATTGATTGGCTTGAAGCGCAACCCATTTTCCCTAAATTTTATTGGCAGTCACGTGATACGCGCGAAGAAGTAGTGGCATTAGGTCAGCTGTATACTTTTTCTGAGGCTGAACCTGCCTACGCTATTCTTGGTCAGGAGCAGCGAGTTTGGGGTGGACGTTCTTTTGATGGGCATACGGACAAAAATCGCCGTTGTCTATCCTCATTTTTCTTTTTACCGCAAATTGAGCTGATTTGCTGTGATGGTCAATGGTCATTGGCGGCGAATATTACCGCTGAACGCCAACGAACCTTGGTCGCACTGCATAAACTGCAACTTGAAGTTAGTCCGTTACGTGGCATGATGTCACATATAAAACAGGTCACCCATCAACCTAATGAGGTGAAGTGGCAGCAGTTGGTCAATCAAGTGCTTGAGGGAATTGGTCATCAAGCGTTTAAGAAAGTGGTACTCGCGCGGCAAACGACACTCAGTTTAGATAAGCCGTTAAGCGCGGCGCAGTTGCTTAAGGCAAGTGCGGCGCACAATCATCACAGTTTTCATTTTTTATTAGCATTTGATCAAAAACACAGCTTTATGGGGTCGACACCTGAGCGTTTGTACGCTCGCCAAGGGCAGACTTTGTATACCGAAGCACTAGCTGGAACTATAGGTCGAGGAGAAAATGCGAGCCAAGACATGGAGTTATCTCATTGGCTTACTCAAGACAGTAAAAATCTTAATGAAAATCAATATGTAGTGGATGACATTATTGAACGGTTAACGCCTCATTCTGAAAGGGTTGATGTGGAACAGGACGTCCGTTTAGTGCGTTTGCGCAAAGTGCAACATTTAAAACGGGGTATCCATGCGCAGCTGAAAAAGGGCGTGAATGGTGTACAACTGCTGAGCGCTTTACAACCGACCGCTGCCGTGGCAGGCCTGCCGCGTAAAGCAGCAATGGATTTTATTCAGGCCAATGAGCCTTTTGCCCGTGGTTGGTATGCCGGTTCAGTCGGTTATATTAGCCATCAACAAGCAGAGTTTTGTGTGGCGATTCGCAGCGCCTTGCTGGTGGAGAATCAAGTTCAACTGTTTGCCGGAGCGGGCATTGTTCCTGGCTCAGTGGCTGAGCATGAATGGCAAGAACTGGACAAAAAAATGTCAACCTTACTGAGCTTGATCAGCGATCATTTACCGTTAGGAGTAGCGTCATGAAACATGGCCAAGCGGTGCTAAACCGAATTTGGAGCCAAACGCTACTTGAGGAACTTACTCGACTTGGGGTGCAAGAGATTTGTATTGCACCGGGTTCACGCTCGACACCGTTGACCTTAGAGGCGGCCGCCAATCACAAGCTTTCAATCCATACTCACTTTGATGAGCGTGGGCTGGGCTTTCTTGCTTTAGGTCTTGCCAAGGCGAGCCAAAAACCAGTTGCGGTGATTGTCACCTCTGGCACAGCGGCGGCTAATTTACTGCCTGCGATTGCTGAGTCACACCTCACGGGTGAAAAGCTCGTCGTACTCACTGCTGACCGGCCCGTTGAGCTAGTGGGGTGCGGTGCGAACCAAGCAATCAATCAAGTAGGTATTTACTCATCACATGTCACGCAGGCGGTGAATTTACCCAGTCCATCGACAGCTGTTCCATTGACTTGGCTATTAACCACTGTGGATGACGCGATGGCTAACCAATCTCACGTGGGGGGCGCAATACAGATTAACTGCCCCTTTCCCGAACCACTTTATGCCGAACATGATGTAGATCTCTACGCGGACTATTTAGCTGTTATTGAACCGTGGCGTCGGCGTGAGCAAACATTCAGCTCTCGCCAGTACCAAACCGAAACAAAACCCTTAGATGATGGTGCATGGCTGAATAAAAAAGGGCTGGTGATTCTTGGTTCGTTGACATTAGCTGAAGCGAAGAAGGCAAAGCATTTTGCCAACAAACTTGGCTGGCCAGTCTTGTGCGATCCACAGTCAGGCGTGAGCAGCGAATGGGCGCATTTTGATTTGTGGTTACAAAATGCGCGAGCACGTGAGCAACTGAGTGAAAGTGAGGTGGTGATCCAATTCGGTTCACGGCTGGTCTCGAAACGGCTTACTCAATGGTTAGCTAGCCATGCTCACGCGGGTAACGTGCAGTACATTTACGTTTCACCTCAAATGGCACGTAATAATCAAAACCATCTCATGCAACAGCAGTTTGTCACCGATATTACGTTGTGGATTGATCAGCATATTGGCAAATTGACCGCCTTAGGTGCGGCGCAAGCGGGTTGGGCGGATCGCTTGAAAAGTGTGGCGCAAGAGATTGCCCAACTAGCCAAACTGCATTTGAACGGTGACTCTTCTATTACAGAGATTGGTTTAGCGCTCGATATGGCAGAGCGTAGTGAAGGGGCTGATCTGTTTATCAGCAACAGTTTGTTCGTCCGTTTAGCCGATATGTTTGCTCAAATTGAGGGACGTTCGGTTTACTCCAATCGAGGCGCTTCGGGCATTGATGGCTTAGTGGCAACCGCCGCAGGAGTACAGCGAGCCAATCATAATCCAATGTTGGTATTTATTGGTGACACGTCATTGCTGTATGATCTGAATTCTCTAGCTCTGCTTAGCCAAGTCAGCACGCCTCTGGTGCTGGTGGTGGTGAATAATGATGGTGGCGCTATTTTTGATCTATTACCCGTTCCCAAAACGCACAAAACCGCCTTGTACCAAATGCCCCATGGCTACCAATTTGAACACGCCGCACGGCAGTTTCGTTTAGGTTATGCTTGTCCGCAAACCTTATCTGCTTATCAAAGCTTGGTCCGTGAACATTTACAGCAGGGTACTGGCACCTTATTGGTTGAAGTGACCACGCCGTCTGGGCAAGCCGGTGAGCAAATCACACAATTTACCCAGCAAGTCTATGCTTTGTAGTCGTTTTTATTGCAGCACCACCACAGGTTCGACGTCGGTCGAGCCTGTGGTGGTTTTTCTACATGGTTTACTAGGCAGTGGGCGAGATTGGTCGAAAACGGCGCTTTTCCTTTCGCCATACTCGCAATTATGGATTGATCTTCCCGGTCATGGCGGTAGTCAGTCTCTCTTATGTGATGATTTTGATGAGTGCTGCGCTCACATTTCTGCAACCGTGCTTAAGCAGCTTGGCGAAAAAACACCTATCGTATTGGTGGGCTATTCACTTGGTGGAAGGCTGGCAATGTATGGCGTGGCGATGCAGCGTTTTTCGGCGTTGAATATTCAAGGTTTGATCGTTGAGGGTGGCCACTTCGGCTTGCAGAGTTCTTTTGAACGTGAACAACGATTGAAAAATGATCACCATTGGGCACATCGTTTCCAAACTGAGCAGATTGAGCGAGTTTTGGTCGATTGGTATCGTCAACCCGTTTTTTCTTCATTAAATCATGAGCAAAGACAAACTTTAGTCACTCAACGCAGTGCTAATCTTGGGGTGGCAGTGGCTCACATGCTACTTTCGACTTCATTGGCAAAGCAGCCTTATCTGCTCGCACAACTTGAGCAAGTCGCATTGCCAATGGTCTATGTTTGTGGGGAGAAGGACAGTAAGTTTGTTCAGCTGGCACAACAAAGCGGTTTCGAATATCGCCAAGTGCGGGCTGCGGGGCATAATGTCCATTATGAGCAGCCCGAAGTATTTGCTCATCTTATTCAAGAGTTTATCAGCCAATGCTAACGCGTTGGTTCAAAAACTATAATTAATAGAACAATGGAAAGCACCATGGCTAAAACAGTCGGTATTACTGAACAAGAATTGTATGCACCAGTCATCTGGAGTGACTGCAGCGCCGAATATGAAGATATTCACTATCACAAATCGCAAGATGGCATTGCCAAAATTACGATTGCCCGCCCTCAGGTGCGTAATGCCTTTCGCCCACAAACGGTTAAAGAGATGATCAGTGCGCTGGCCGATGCGCGTTATGATGAGCAAGTTGGCGTGATCATTCTAACTGGTCTTGGTGAAGCGGCATTTTGCTCTGGTGGCGATCAAAAAATTCGTGGCGACTACGGCGGCTATCGTGATGAGTCCGGTACGCATCATCTCAATGTGCTCGATTTCCAACGCCAAATTCGTACCTGTCCGAAACCTGTAATTGCGGCGGTTGCTGGTTGGGCTGTCGGTGGTGGCCATGTGCTGCATATGATGTGCGATTTAACTATAGCGGCAGAAAATGCCCAGTTTGGTCAAACAGGGCCCAAGGTGGGTTCATTCGATGGTGGATGGGGTGCGTCTTACATGGCTCGTATCGTTGGGCAGAAAAAAGCGCGTGAAATTTGGTTCCTTTGCCGTTTTTATGATGCTCAAGAAGCGTTGGACATGGGGCTGGTCAACACGGTTGTGCCAGTAGCTGATTTAGAAAAAGAGACGGTTCGCTGGTGTCGTGAAGTATTGCAGCATAGCCCTATGGCGCTGCGCTGTTTGAAAGCAGCGCTCAACGCAGATTGTGACGGCCAAGCAGGTTTGCAAGAACTGGCGGGTAACGCAACCATGATGTTCTATATGACAGAAGAGGGGCAAGAAGGGCGCAATGCCTTCAATGAAAAACGCCGCCCTGATTTCAATAAATTCCCTCGTAATCCTTAAGCGTAAAATCGGCTCAAATCATCCAATTTTCCGTGATGATTTGGGCTAGTGGTCTCAATGAACAAAGTCGAATATCGAACAAAAGGTTGAAATTATGCGCAGAGCAACACTGTATCGCTACTGTTTACCGATGGATAGCGGCGTTATTCTCCGCAATCAGAAGCTGGTAGAACGTGAAGGTCTGATTATTGAATTACAAGATGATCACGGTTCAGCGTTGGGTGAAGTTGCCCCATTACCCGGTTTCAGTTTAGAGTCACTTGAGCAAGCACAGCAGCAGTTAATCGCGCAGCTTCAGCTTTGGGTTAGTGGTGAGCTTATTACCTATGATGATCTTTTTCCTTCTGTTGCCTTTGGTTTGTCGATGGCGGAGTTAGAGCTGAATGGTGGGTTGCCTCAAGCCGGACACTATCACGCAGCACCTTTGTGCTCGGGAGACCCTGATGAACTGATCCCGCTTCTGAACGCGCTACCGGGCGATCATAGAGTTGCGAAGATTAAAGTTGGGCTGTACGAAGCGATTCGCGATGGGATGATCGTAAATCTGTTTTTAGAATCCATGCCTGATTTGCAATTGCGTCTTGATGCTAACCAAGCTTGGACACCCTCTAAAGCTGAAAAATTTGCCCAATATGTCTCTCCTTCGCTGCGTCAACGCATTGCGTTTTTGGAAGAGCCGTGTCCATCTCCCAGTGACAGCTTGGCTTTTGCTATCAATACGGGCATTGCGATTGCGTGGGATGAAACCTTACAGCAAGCCGTTCGCCGTGCAGATTTTCAGCTAGAAGATCTGACGGGAGCGAAAGCCATTGTGATTAAACCGACCTTGATTGGGTCGGTACAGCGCTGTATCGCTTTGATTGAAAAAGCTAAAACATTAGGCATTCAAGCCGTTATTAGCTCTAGCATCGAATCGAGCTTAGGGCTTTGCCAATTAGCTCGTTTTGCGCAGTGGCAACTGCCTAATGAAATTCCGGGGCTAGATACGATTAGTTTGTTTAAAGCACAACTCGAAAGCGCATGGCCCAGCAGCGCATTGCCGATACAAACGCTCGCGCAGCAAACGGTGGTTTGGCAATCTCAATGCGAGTAGGCGTTTCCTTTTGCCAAAAGCCGTGGCAACAACATGCTTTGTATACGCCGCACGCGATCGCATTGCGTACGGCGAATCAAACCTACACTTGGCAGCAGTTAACGAACCGTATTGACGCTTATGCTTTTGCAATGCAGCAACAAGGTTTGCAGAACCAAGATGTGCTTACGTTAGTGGGTAAGAACAGCCTTGAGTTAGTGTTAATCTACCTTGCGTCGTTAAAACTTGGCGTGATCTGCGCCATCACCATGCCACAACCTGTGATGCTGCTGAAACAGAAACTCAGTACCTTATACGGAGAGAATCAACCACATTGGTTATGGTTAGGTGAAGGAGCTAAGCTTGAGGAGAGTGAGCTAGCTTCATTGCTCGCTGACGCTAACATCCGGCTTTTTACTCATGAACATATTACTAACGAACATGTTTCGCCGCCTACGAACGCTATGGTAAACAAGGCTGAGACACAGTTTGCCTCAATCATCTTTACTTCTGGCTCTACTGGGGTTCCTAAAGCCGTTATTCATACTTTTCAGCAGCATTGGTCGTCAGCCAGTGGTTTACTTGAGGTATTTTCATTTCGTTGCCATGATACGTGGCTGCTGAGTTTACCGATGTATCATGTGTCTGGGTTAGCCATTATTTATCGCTGGCTAGTCGCTGGTGCTTGCTTAAAAGTCGGCAGCGGCGATCTCACCCAAGATATAATTCATGTCACGCATGCTTCATTGGTTGCTACTCAACTGAAGCGTTTATTAGACAGTAAAACACCACTCGCATTAACGCACGTGCTGCTTGGCGGAGGCCATATCCCAAACTATCTCGCCCAGCAGGCGGCAAAGCATGGCATTGAAACTTGGGTGGGTTATGGCATGACGGAAGCGGCTTCCACTGTCACAGCAAAACGTGTTAACGCAAGCCAGAGTGTTGGCCACGTGCTACCTAAACGGCAAGTGAAACTACAAGGCCAGCGCATTTTCATTGGCGGTGAAACCATATCCAGTGGCTATTACCAACAAGGCTTAATCACGCTTCTTATCGATGAACAAGGATGGTTCGACAGCCAAGATCTTGGCCATTGGCAGAATGATGAGCTGTGCATTATTGGCCGCGTTGATAACCAATTTATCTCTGGAGGCGAAAACATTCATTGTGAAGAGATTGAAGCGGTATTATCTCACCACCCCGACATTGCTTTAGCGATGGTGATCCCTGTGCATGATGATGAGTTTGGCGCGCGCAGCGTGGCTGTGCTGCAATGCCAAGCGATGCCTGAAAAAGCGGCGTTAGAGCAGTGGCTCAATGGCAAGCTTGAAAGATTCAAATATCCTCTCGATTATTTTTTAATACCAAATCACTTGAGCGAAACGGGTATTAAAATATCGCGCAAGACCTTAAAAACATGGCTCACCGAACATCAGCTGCGTTATCGACCACTCAATGAGCGATCACCATTTGATGGTCTGGTGCTGCCAATCCACAAAACAGACGGGCTTATCTAACATTTCCTTTTGCTGTAGTTGATAAAGTTGCTTAGCCACAAACTCCGGTTCAAAGAGCTTATCGCTAGCCACATTATGCTGAAATGGTTTAGAAAGCGGGGTGTCGGTGGTTCCCGGATGAAACAGAATAGTTTGTGTGTTGGGATGAGTGCGAGCTAGCTCTATCGCAAAACTTTTCGTCGCCATATTTAGCGCCGCTTTACTCATCCGATAGCTGTACCAGCCGCCACTGTGGTTATCCTCTAAGCTACCTATCCGCGCGCTAAAAACCGTAATTTTTGCAAAAGATTGACGATCAATAAGTGATGGTAAATATTGAAACCAACGCACTTGGCTCAAAACGTTACATTGTAAAAGCCATTGAAAGTAAGACTCGTCAAACCTTGAGATACGCTTTTCCGGTGTATAGGTGCCGTTGTGTAGTTGCCCATTAAAAAACACAATTTGATCGAACTTATGCCCGATGTCGGCCAATGTTTTGGCAATCAAGGCCGTTGATTCGATACTGTAGTCGGTTGGAAAATGTTCGCTTGAGGATTGGGCGAGATATTTTTGTCTTGAGACGGTAACGATTTCTGGCGCTAAAGTCTGCGCTTTGAGCTCCCTTATAAAAGCTTGGGCGATGATGCTTGAGGCGCCAATAATGAGGTATTTCATTGTTATCACTCTCTGTTTTTACAAACGCCATTACGGCATTGAGCATGACTAAACCAGCGAGATATCGACATGCGATGTTTTGCAAAAAGGAGATAAATTTGGTCGCTAATCCATTTTAGGATGGGCAAGCGCGTGATGAATAACCAGCGATGTTTGTTGACTAAACGCCAAGCTAGAACGGTCACATCCAGCCCATAAAGCAGATTGCCTTGTTGATCTAAGCCATGCAGTATCGATAACGCCTTGCTTTTGTCGATAGAAGGAAAGCTACGCATAGCATCGCCGTCATTGATGTCGATAAGCTGAACCCGACCATGGTGATCGAAGGTTTTTAATGAACGCATTTCATTGCAGCATAAAGGACACTGCGCATCGAAAAAAATCACTAAAGATGGGGTACTCATATGTATGTCATCAGCCTAACAGCCCGTTAATAACATATTTGTACGTTCACTCTTCAGTATAAGATCAAGCTAGTGTTTGGTTTGCACTCAATCCCAATCTAACGCCAATCCCCCCTGAGTTCTGCGACTTTTTGTTGCATCACTTGTGTTGTTGCCTCTTTGGGGGGGACGGGCTCGCCAGCTTCAATTTCTATATGTGACCAAAAACGAGTCGGTAGCCCACAGCAGGCGCGCCCTTTGGCACGGCTAAAATAGCTTCCCCACAACCCCTTCAATGCCATGGGGATGACAGGCACAGAGCTGCGTTTTAAAATAATATCCATCCCGCGCATGAAATCGCTGATTTCGCCATCCGCGGTTAACCGTCCCTCTGGGAAAATGCAGACGATATGCCCCTCTGCCAATGCTTGTTCTACATCGTTAAAGGCTTGGCGGATAGAACCGCGACGCGTTGCGGAAATAGGTATCACGCCTGCACGTTTCAAAAAGCGACGAAGTGGCGGCAAATTGGCGTAATCCTCTTCCATCACAAAACGAATTAAGCGAGGACAAACCGCGCTCAGCAACAGTGCATCCATATAGCTAACATGATTGCACACCAGCAGTGCTCCGCCCTTTTCAGGTAAGTGATGAAGATTTTTGTGGCTGACTCGATACATGGTATGCGTGAGCATCCACATTAGAAATCGCACCAAAAAGACCGGGACTTGGTAGCATAAATAGAGTGCAACAAAGCCATTAAGCAAAGCTAATATAATGAAGAACTGAGGGATCGTAAGCTCAAGAAAGCTCAAACAGACAATCCCTAATAGTGCGCTCGCCACCATAAACAGTGAGTTGTAGATATTCAAAGCGGCAATGACTTGTGCGCGTTGAGTGACTTTAGCACGCTGCTGCATTAGCGCATATAAAGGCACAATGAAGATGCCACCGCAGACGCCAATCAACAATAGGAAAAGAAACATCGGCCATAGTGATTGGTAGCTGATAAATTGATAAAAATCAGTAAATTGAGGTAATTTTTCTGGCACGGAGGTTGCCATTAAATAGCCAAATAATGTAATGCCAAAACTGCCGATAGGCACGATGCCGATCTCTATTCTATGATGCGATAATTTGTCACAGGTCAATGAGCCAGTGGCAATGCCAACAGAAAACAGTGCTAGCAAAAAAGAAACGGCGCTCTCTGTGCCATATAAATAGTGATGCGTGAAATTTGGAAATTGAGTTAAGTAGGCAGCACCTAAAAACCAGAACCAACTGATCGCCATTACGCATTGGAAAATAGTACGGTCTTGTTTGGCAATCGCAATGGTCTGCTTGGTTTGCTTAATCGGCTGCCAGCGAAAAACGAGATCGGGTGCGCAAGCAGGGGCTTGAGGAATATGACGGCTGGCTAAATAGCCTAACAACGCAAATACTACCACTGCGCCAGCGGCCACGTATTTAGTGTAGGGCATCGAGGCAATGAGCCCAGCCCCCAATGTGCCTAATAAAATCGCTAAAAATGTGCCTGTTTCCACTAACGCATTACCCGGAACCAATTCATTTGGCTTGAGTTGTTGCGGCAATAAAGCGTATTTGACTGGGCCAAAAAAGGCCGATTGTGTCCCCATCAAAAACAGTAATAACAGTAAAATGGCGTAACTCTCGGTCATAAAACCGATCGCGCCAAGACACATGATGCCAATTTCAGCCAATTTCACTTTACGAATGAAAGCGGATTTTTCGTACTTGTCAGCAAGCACACCAGCAGAGGCAGAAAAAAGGAAAAAAGGAAGAATGAATAGCCCTGCGGCAAGGTTAATAAATAAATTACTGGAAACCGGTAACACGTTCGCTCCAGCAAACGCGACCAATAGCAGCAAGACATTTTTAAAGATGTTATCGTTAAATGCGCCAAAAAACTGGGTGATGAAATACGGAAGAAATCGTTGCTGAGTCAGCAATGAAGATTGAGATTGACTCATTGATGGTCCTTATCACGCCCAGTGATTAAGATAGTTTGAAAGTAGGTTTTCAATCAGCTCTTTCCCATCGATGGGTTCGGCGGCGAAAAATTTATCATCTACGCTTAATAAGGTAATACCATGTACGCCAGACCACAGGACTCGGCTTGCTTGCAGCACTTCTTGTTGCGAATGTTGTGGGCCAAGGATGGTCAATAAACCTTCAAGCATGGCGGTCATGTTGTCGATGCGCTCTGCTTGCCACTGGGGAAGTAGTTCGCCATTCATATTATGTTCAAAAATAAGTTGCCAGCGATTGGGGTGCAACTGAGCAAAATCGTGGTAGCAATAGGCCAATTTATACAACGCTTCTTTTGGATCGCTACACTTACCCACCACTTTTTTCGCTTGCGAAGAGAGTTCATCCAAGGTTTGAGCTACCACATGCAACAATAAAAGATTGTAACTGCCGAAGACATTGACCAAAGTGCTAGGTACGTAGCCAATCATGGTTGCGATTTTACGCAGGCTGAGCTCGTGATAAGTGTGATTTTGAAGAAAATGCTTCGCGGTCTTGAGTGTCAATGCAATCAGTTCTTCTCGGGTGTGATCGTTTCGTCTGGCCATGGTTACGTATCAATTATGAACAACGTTCGATATTCTAGTGGGGTGGTGTATAAGCGTCAACTTATGGACGGTTAATTTGCAATATTCTGATACATGTCTGCGAGAAGCAACGGTTTTCTTGTCTATCCGAAGTGGTTATGATGAGTAAGCCTCAATAATTATAACCCTAAGGAAAAACATGAAACGTTTTTTTTCCCTTGTAGCACTGCTGATGGTTGCTGTTGCGATCACACCGATAGCAGAAGCAAAGAAATTTGGCGGTGGTAAATCGTTTGGTAAAAGCTATAAAACGGCTCCAGCACCCAAACAGCAGACTCAAAAAAATGACACCATTAAGCAAGATCAAGCAGGTAAAGCTGGTTCGACCAAAAAAGGTCTGATGGGCGGATTACTGGGTGGTTTACTCGCTGGTGGTCTACTGGCGGCTTTCTTTGGCGGCGCGTTTGAGGGTATCCAATTTATGGATATTCTGATCTTCGGCCTGATTGCTTTTGTGCTCTTTAAACTGATGCGCGGTATGCTTGGTGCGAAGCAGGGTAGCATGAATCGGCAGCAGCCTGCGTTTGGTGGTGTGAATAACCGGACGGAGTTTGAGCAGCCAAACGTGCACAATTTTGAACAACAGCCTCAAGCTGCGGGTGGTTTTGGAGCGAATGCACACAGTGATATTCCACATAACTATCCAGCCGGTTTTGACAAGGCAGCTTTCATTAATGGTGCGCGTGAGCACTACCGTATTTTGCAAGGTGCTTGGAACCATAACCAACTTGAAACTGTTGAAGAATATGTATCGGCGAGCTTGTTTGAAGATTTAAAACAAGAGCGCGCAAAGCTAAACGGTGAACAGCACACAGATGTGATGTACGTAGACGCTGAAGTCGTTCGCGCCGATTACGATGCAAGTAAAGCGCAGTTGAGTTTGCAGTTTACTGGCCGCTACCGCGATTCCGTGGAAGGCATTGAAGAAGATATTAATGATGTGTGGCATTTAGAGCGTGATTTAACCGTACCTAATGCACCTTGGTTGATTGTCGGCATTCAAGGCTAAGACTTTTCACGATGGATCCAAAACGCCCAAGTTTGTCTTGGGCGTTTTGCTAGGTCACTAAGCTAATTTAGCCGTTGTTTCAAAGGCTTCTAATTTTGAAAGATAAGGTGTTAAATCACCAATATTGCTTTTCACCCAATCGGCACAGTAATAGGTATCTAAATAACGTTCGCCGCTGTCGCATAACAGCGTCACGATGGAGCCTGTTTCACCTCGTTGTTTCATCTCACTGGCAATTTGCAAAACCCCATAAAGATTGGTTCCGGTAGAAGGGCCTGCTTTGCGGCCGAGTAGTTTTTCCAACCAATAGATCGTAGCGACACTGGCGGCATCCGCAACGGTACGCATTTCATCGACTACGCCGGGAATAAAACTTGGTTCAACTCGTGGACGACCAATTCCTTCAATTTTGCTACCACACTGCAAGGTTAAGCTTGGGTCTCGGCTTTTGAAATAATCATGAAATACCGAGTTTTCAGGGTCGACGACGCACAGTTTGGTATTGTGTTTTTGGTAGCGAATAAAGCGGCCTATAGTTGCTGAGGTTCCGCCTGTGCCCGGGCTCATTACAATCCATGTCGGAACGGAGTGATCTTCCATTTGCATTTGGTTAAAAATACTGTCGGCAATATTGCTATTACCACGCCAGTCGGTCGCACGTTCAGCATAAGTGAACTGGTCCATATAATGACCATTCAGTTCTTTGGCTAAGCGGTGTGATTCGGCATAAATTTGATCAGAGCGATCGACTAAATGCGCTTGGCCGCCATAAAGCTCAATCTGCTCAATTTTTTTTCGTGCAGTACATTTGGGCATTACAGCAATAAAAGGCAAGCCTAGTAAACGGGCAAAATAAGCTTCTGATACCGCAGTACTGCCCGATGAAGATTCAATGATAGTCGTTTCAGGGCCAACCCAGCCGTTACAGATGGCATACAGAAAAAGAGAACGGGCTAGGCGGTGTTTGAGTGAACCCGTAGGATGCGTACTTTCATCTTTGAGATAAATATCGACCCCAGCGACACAAGGCAAATCGAGCTTGATCAGATGAGTATCGGCCGAACGTTGGTAGTCCGCTTCTATTTTTCTAATTGCGTTGTTAATCCATTGATGATCGGTGCACATGGTTCTCTCTCCATCGTTATTGTGAGGGTAATTTACCCTTAATTGGAGAGAAAAGCTTTGCTATGTTGCCTGTCATTTTGTAGTTTTGGAGAAAATTATTCTCTTATTCTGGGGGAGCTATGGAGCTTGATAGAATTGATCGCATGATCCTCTCATTACTGCAACAAGACAGCACTTTGTCGCTAAATGATTTGGCTGAAGCGGTGAACTTAACCACCACACCTTGCTGGAAGCGGTTGAAAAAGCTTGAAGAATCTGGCGTGATTGCGCAGCGAGTTGCCCTGCTTGACCCAGAAAAATTAGATTTGAGTTTTACCGCGTTTGTGTTGATTAAGACCAGCGATCACTCTCACGAATGGTATAGCCATTTTGTCGTGACTGTGTCTGAGTACCCTGAGGTGATGGAGTTCTATCGTATGGCGGGTGAGTACGATTACATGATGAAAGTGTTGGTCAAAGACATGAAGTGTTTTGACCAGTTTTATAAAAAACTGGTCAATGGCGTGAAAGGGATTAATAACGTGACTTCAACCTTTGCAATGGAGTCATTGAAGTACACTACCCAATTGCCTCTGGCATAGCCTGCTCGTCCGAGTCTTTTTATTTGGTGAAGCGCATCACACCTTCTTGCACTGCTGTTGCGACTAAATCTCCTTGGCGGTTGTAAATCTCGCCACGCACTAAACCACGGGTATTGCTGGCCGTAGGGCTTTCTATTGCGTAGAGCAACCATTCATCCATTTTGAATGGGCGGTGGAACCAAATCGAATGATCAATCGTCGCGACTTGAAAGTTAGGTGTCATCAAAGAGACTTTATGAGGATGCAACGCTGTAACTAAAAACCCCCAATCAGACGCGTAACCGAGCAAATATTGATGGATGAGTTGGTTGTTTGGCAACTCACCATTAGCGCGTATCCACAGGTACTGTTTTGGCTCCGCTTTTTGTGGTTTGAGCGGGTTAATTACGGTCACTGGACGCATCTCAATCGCTTTTTCGCCACAAAAAACCTTTTTTATTTTTTCAGGTAATAAGTGTGCAATCTGGGCTGCCAGTTCAGATTCAGAGGCAAAATTTTCAGGACCAGGGATGTCAGGCATGGTGTTTTGATGTTCAAAACCGGGCGCTTCACCGTGATAAGAAGCAGTGAGATAGAAAATCGGCCGACCATTCTGAATGGCTTTGACTCGTCTGGTACTGAAACTGCGTCCGTCCCTTAAATTCTCAACATCATAAATGATTGGTTTTTCAGGATCCCCGGGGTAAAGAAAATAGCTATGAAATGAGTGAACAGTGCGGTCGGAATCAACCGTATAGCGAGCCGCCGAGAGTGCTTGGCCAATCACTTGCCCACCATACACTTGTGGCAGACCTAAGTTCTCGCTCTCACCTCGGTATAAACCTTCTTCTAGCTTTTCCAGTTGCAGCAAATCCAATAGTTCATTTAATGGTTTACTCATAGACCCTCACCGAGATTCTTAATGTAATTATTATCATTGTTGACTAAGTCAATATCTTGTTAATACCAAATGGACGACCATGACAGCAGATAAAACCGAACCTATAATCATCACCTATCTAACACCATAACTGAGGTTTTATCCTTATGAAAAAGGCACTGTTGCTGATTATGTCGTCTGTTTTGGGTCTAATGCTTGTGGGTTGCCAGTCAGCGCAAAAACCAACCTCTTCCGAGAGCAATATTCAATCTATCATGGGTACGGTTTCGTACCGTGAGCGTATTGCACTGCCGGATAAGGCGCTTGTCACTATCACTTTGCAAGATGTTTCATTGGCTGATGCACCCGCTAAAGTGATCGCAAAACACCGCTTTGAAACTAACGGAATGCAAGTGCCGCTTCAGTTTGACTTGGCATTCGACAACCGAAAAATTGATGCTCGCCACCGTTACAGCGTCAGTGCTCGCATCGAAGTAGATGGAAAACTGCGCTTCATTACGGATACCAATTACACCGTGATTACTGATGAGAATAACACTAAACGGGTTGATTTGCGTTTGGTTGGTGTTAAACAGTAAAAACAGAAGCAATAAAATAGACGCAATACTATAAAAACAGTAAAACAAGAAATAGTAAAACAGCCCTTTCCCGAGCTAGATAAGCGGGAAAGGCGCTTGACCGAAAGGGGCTTAGGGGCGCCACTGGTATAATCGAAGTTTTATTTTGCCATGCTCGTTCACTTCGACGCCTTCGGCGATCAATTTTTGTCGTTGACGTAATAAATCCTCTCCTTTTAGCGAAATCTCTCCTTTGCTGTTGATCACACGAAACCAAGGTAATCGGCTGTTTTGAGGTAGGTTACCTAATGCTTTTCCAACATGACGTGCGTAGCCGGGGTATCCTGCTAAACGAGCAATTTCCCCATAGGTTGTCACTTTTCCTGCGGGAATTTGATGTATAACTGCAAAAATCTGCGCTAAAAATTGGTTCATGCTGACAATTCGTCCATACTAGCAGTGTCCTAGTTCGATAGTTACCAAGGAACGGTATAAGGAGAGGGCATGCTATTTTCTACCTTTCAATTTCTAATCACAACCGTGTTGGCTGTGGTTTGTGCAAGAGCCATAGGTTTAAGCGAAGGGGACATCCCCGTGCTGGCCATCGTGATCCCTGCGCTGTGGATTTTACCGCAAGGGGGCGTCGCGGGTGTGTTGTTATTGGCTGCAATGACCGCTTATGGTTTCACTTTATCTTATCAGCCAATCGCTCTTTCTGTCAGTGTTTGGGTGTTGCTGCCTTTGTTGACGGTGGCCTTTTCTAAACGCAGTAGCATGGGTGTTATCTTATTGAGCACGTTGATCGTACTGACGTTGCAAGTCGGTATCATCGTTACTCAATCTGCTGGGAAATTAGGCGGTACAGGCTGGCTTACTGTTATTCAGACTCTTTCTGTTATCGTTGTTTGGTGGTCGGTTGCGCACTGGAAGCCATCCAATAAGCACCGTTGGTGGGCGTTAGGGTTACTGCTACCGCTATGGATGGCCGATTTCTCGTATGCGGTGTTAGTTGCGTTAAGCATTACTGGCATTATGGCGTCGATGGAAAGTTTAACCCAATCCAAACCAGTCGCAGTGAATTGGAATGGTTTGTTATGCTGGACACTTCCAACGGTAGGCTTTGCAAGCTTAGTCGTCTCGCCCACAAGTGACGTACCAAACCCAGTATTCGTGGTTTGGATCTGTTTACTGGCTACCGCTTGGATGACTGATTATCTACTCAAGAGCACCGAAGAGAATACCGAATGACCAGAACACAGCTGAATGTAGATTAGAGCATGTTGTGGGTGAAGTTGTGACTTCATTCTTATGCATATATAGAGCATTAGTATATGATGCTCACCTCTCAGTACAATAATATAAACGTCATGGTTCGTGCATTTCGGCTAATAGGTCTTTTATGGCTAGCAACGGCGGCACACAGCGTCATCAGTGCTCCCATAATCAACGCTAAAACATATCGAGTAGCGACAGAAGCGGACGATGTTGTCACGCGTATTTTGTTTGATGCCATTGCTTACCAATTTCGCCTTGAGATTGACTATGTTAATTACCCCAGCTTTGATGCGATCTTGACCGCTATCGAACAAGGGGAGAGCGATTTTGCAGCCAATGTGACTTACACCGAACAGCGTGCTCAACGCTTTGATTTCTCTAGTCCTACCAATATTGAATACACCTATGCATTTAGCCACAGCAACGTACAGTTAACCGATCTGGCGAGGGTCGGGGTTCCCAAAGGAACGATTTATGGTGAGCTGATTGCCGCTTATTTTCCTCATATCATACAGATTGAGTATGATGGTGCTCGGCGTGCCAAAGAACTTTTAAGCATGGCTGAAGTCGATGTTGTCGTAGACGCGATTAATCAATTAAAGCCGATGTTGATGGCAGGGCTCGATGCGCAATTGCTTAATGACCAACTGCCTATTCAGCCAGTTGCCATTGTTACGCCAAAAGGGCACAACACTTTATTACTCAACAAAATTCAAGAATATGTACACTCAGCGTCGGTACAAAAACTGCTTAGAGAATCAGTACAAAAATACCAATTTGATATCCGCAAGCAGGCGTTGCGTCAATCAGTCATTGATAGCGGCTTAAACGTGCAGCGACCGTTAAAAGTAAAATTGGAGAACATCAGCCAATTTGCTCAGTATCAGCACGATGGTAAAGTGAAAGGAATAAACGCGGACATTGTTTTTAAAGCATGTGACATTCTGTTACTCAAATGCGAACTGGCCAGCCAGCCAGACGAAACGTGGGAGAGTATGTATGCCGATTTGGTCAATAAACGCATTGATATCCTAGTACCAGTTACCGTCTCTCAACAACGAAAATCCGACGTTTATTTCAGTGACACGTATTACCAGCCTGAAGCCGTCTTGATCAAACGTGAAAATTACAAAGACAATGTTTACAGCAATGTGTCGGAATTAATTGTTGAGCGCATCGGCGTGATTAAAGAAGATTTCTTTGAAGAGCTGTTAGGAAAAATGCTGCCCAATAAAGTGCTACATGTTTATAAAACTCAAAATGAATTGGTCAAAGCCTTGCTCGGTAAGGAGGTCGATTACATCGTTCTAAACCGTGCTAACTTTAACCAAATATTGCGCGAAGCGGATAACTTATTGCCGTTGGAGGAAGATCTATTTATCGGCAGTTTTTACTCGTCTGAGATTGCAATGGGCTTTCCCAAAAATAGCATGGGCGCTTCGCTGGCTCCTTTATTTACTCGTGCTATTAAGATGATTGATACGCAGAAAATCATCAACACCTATGATTATCAACCGAATTGGCGAGCAACGTTAGCGGCCGAGAAAACTTTTTCACGCCACACTCAATGGCTGTTTACGTTGGTATTTGGCTTCTTGTTAGTGGTCGCTTTCTATCTACACTCACAATCTGTTACCGATAATTTAACCAAGCTGCGTAATCGCCGAGCTTTATATCGCCGTTATTCGAGAGGCTTAAACAGCGATCTAACCTTGATTTATTTAGATGTGAATAACTTTAAGCCGATAAACGATAACTATGGTCATGAAGTGGGGGATGAAGTGTTGAAAGCACTTGCTAGCCGTATCGACTCTATTTGGCGTGGTCGTAGTTACCGAATCGGGGGTGATGAGTTTATCCTGATTGGGCAATATAGTGATGAGGAGCTTGAGCCTGTGTTAATGCAGTTAGAGTCCTTTACCTACAGCGATTCTGCTCGAAATTTAAACATAAAAGTCAATGTGGCGATTGGTGTGTCGAATTACAGAGATCATTTCATGAGCCTGGAAGAAGTATTGCACCAAACTGATATTGCCATGTACCAAAGTAAGCACCACGGTAGCGGCCAACGAGATAATACAAAGCCTCTTCTCAAGATAATCAGAAGTTCAAACAAGAGCTAAAATAGTCCACCTATTTTATTGAGTAGAAGAGAAAATAGAAGATTTGCTCAAATGGTGTTCACTTAAAACAAAAAGCTTCCATCCATTGGGATTTCGGCTTGCAATCATTACTATGATGCTTGATAATCGCCGCACTCTTTGGCTAGCAAGCCAAGAAAACAAATCAATGGAGGCTCTGGTCCTCCCGCAACACTAACTTGTGAACTCGGTCAGGCCCGGAAGGGAGCAGCCGCAGCAGGCGACGTGTGTGCCGGGATGTGGCTGGGGCCTCCACCCTTTTTGTCGCTGACAAACTTTATCCGTACACTCCCGATTTCTTCGTTTCAAAAGCTAATGCAATAATGTTTTATCATATTGCAATCTGAAACATACATTTTGTCCAAAGACATGCTGATTCATTTATAATCAATTATTATTGAAAGTTGATTTATTAATAACTATTGGTTTATGACTATGCTCAATCCTATTTGGTTAAACACTTTTAAAACATTAGTCGATATTGGGCACTTTACTAAAACGGCTGAGTTACTCCATATGACGCAACCCGGGGTAAGCCAGCACATAAATAAACTAGAAGCTGCCTGCGGTTATCCTTTGATAAAGAGATTTAACAAGAAATTTGAGTTAACAATCTATGGGCGTAAAGTTTACGATTATGCTGTCAAACACTTTGAAGAAGAGTTTGAGTTATTACAGAATCTGGCACACGACGAACCTTTCCGTGGTCGCTGTACTATAGGCTGTTCGGGGACTTTCGCGTGGCTGATTTATTCACAATTACTTTCTTTGCAAGTGAGCTATCCAGGCTTATCCATTGAGTTAGAAGCAACGCCAAACCATCGTATATTTGAGCAGATATTGCAGGGGAAACTGGATATAGGTCTAGTGACAAAAGAACCTAACCCTAAATATTTCGCGAGCCGTATTGTTGGTGCGGAGTGTCTTGCTCTTGTATTGCCACTGTCCGCAGACGAAAGCTTGCCTATAAATGACTTGTTAATAGAATTGGGAGTCGTTCGTCATCCAGATTTCGCTCACTACTTCCAAACATATGTCAATCAAGCGAATAATGATTTGCTTCGTCTAGTCGATTTGGAGGATGTTTCGACGCAAAGCTATATTAACCAAGTGCACCAAATATTAGTTCCTATAGCTAAAGGGATTGGTTTTACAGTGGTTCCTCGATGGTGCGTTAACTTGTTCTCGGATAAAGAGCAGCTAAAAATATTCAACATTACCGAAGATATACAAGAACCTGTTTACTTGGTTAGCAAACTTAACTCACCTCTTGCTAGGCGTTATGAGCAAGTCATTGACGTTATTGATCACTCTTTTAAGGCTGTTTGACTTGATTGAGCTCCACATAAGCAGATGATATTGGCATTAAAGCTTCATAGCTGACCTTGCAATAGAAACCAAAAAGGGCTGGTTGTGCTACCTGCCCTTGAAATTTTATTAATGCATCAACGATCGACTATTCGTAATCAGAGGCATAAGTTTCTTCGTATGAGTGCGAGTAAAGCTCAAATAGGTTGCCAAATGGGTCTTCTAGATAAACCATTTTAGCGAGCTTGTTATCATCTTCTGGATGGTAACGCATGATATCCATACGCGCTTTACCGCCATATTGTTCAATGCGCTTAATCGCGCCTTCAAAGTCGTCGGTTTGTAGACAGAAGTGGAAGATACCAAGGCGAGAGAAGTCTACTTCGTGGCGCTCTTCGCGCTTTTTCATTTCAAACAGTTCAACGCCAATACCATCAGTTGTTACTAGATGTGCAATATTGAAACCTTTGAAACCCTCACCAAAAACAGCAATACACATGCGGCCAATCGCTGACTCTCGCTCTTCAATAACTTGTGTATTATTCATAACGATTTTTAAACCCAAAGCTTGAGTGTAGAACTCAACAGCTTTATCCATATCGCCAACCATAATACCGACGTGATTCATTTTCATAATTCGCTCCTAATACCTTTGATTTTTTGGCTTCGTTTCGATAGATCGGAGTATATGGAGATTGATGGATTAAATAAAATTATCAGTAATTATAAAAATGATAAATTATAATTATAAGCGAAACGTAAGATGTCACCGTGTTAGAACCAATACAAATGGCGATAGTAGAAAATGATAATTTTCCGTATTTAAGCCAATCCGTGACAGGCTAATTTAGAAAAATCGTTCCGTTCAGATTTGGCCACACATTTGCTAGTGAGCTAAGTGGTATCGGATATTCAACGGCTCCTCATCCATTGAGTTGAAGAAAAAATCTCTTATTAAGGGATTCTTAAGTTACGTCCGTTATTTTTGTTTACAGAGTAAGCAAAAAGGAAATGCCGATGAAAACCATACGCTCAGCATCTGATCTGCAATTGGCCGTAATTGATCCTTCTCATCCTCGCTGGTTGGAAGCCATACACCTTGTGCGCGAGCGTTATCAGCAAGCGTTTGATGCACGCCTTATTACTTTTATGCCGGCTTATTTAGCTTTGCTTGATAATGACGAAATGAAATCCGTATGCGGTTTTCGCGTAGCGCAGCAAGAGCCTCTATTTCTCGAACAATACCTCGACCAACCTGCCGATGAAATTTTATCGCAGCGTTTTGATTGCCGAGTATCCCGAAGTGCTTTGATTGAATTTGGCCAACTGGCCTCTTTCGGTCGTGGTTTATCGGCGCTGCACTTTACTTTGATCGCTCAACAGCTGGTTGATTTAGGGTATGAATGGTGCGTTTTTACAGCAACGGATCCACTGCATGCTTTGATGCGTCGATTTGGTTTACAACCGATATTGATCGCGAAAGCGTCAGCATCTTGCATTCCTAACGCCAACCAAATTTGGGGCAGTTATTACCAACACAGCCCTCGAATTTTAGCGGGAAATTTGGCGCAGGGGCTGGCGTTGCTCAACCGATTTCATTTAAACCAAAAACAAGCGTGAGGCCTTTGCTATGAACCGAATTTTATCGGCGCTTCATCAACATGCGCAGCAAAAGCCAGATAGCATTGCCTTCATTGGGCACAATGCCAAACAAGAAAAGATAGCGCTGAGCTATCAACAGCTCTTAGAAAAAGTGGAAGCCACAGCACGCACATTGTGCCAGTGGCAGGTTCAGCGTATTGCATTAAAAGCTGAAAATAGTTTGGATTGGGTGATCATCGACCTTGCGGCCATGCACGCAAAAATAGTGCTCGTTCCTGTACCTACTTTCTTTAGTAAGGCCCAGGTTGAACACCTACTGTATGAATCGGGTGTTGATGTTTGCTTAGGTGGTTGGCCAACGCTAGGTGAACCTTTCTCAACGCTCAGTCATCTACCTGCTTTTGTCTATTTGGCGAATCCATCAGCACAGGTGTTGCCTTTGACGCAAAAAATCACCTTTACGTCTGGGTCCACCGGAACGCCGAAAGGGGTGTGTTTGAGTGACGAAAACATGCAAGCGGTCACGCTGGCGATCGCAGAGAAAATGTCCGCGCAAGTTGAGCATCACCTCGTGATGCTGCCTCTCTCAACCTTGTTAGAAAACATCACGGGTGTGTATGTTCCTTTGGTTCTGGGTGTGACATCGACAGTTGTCTGTGGCAGCAAAGTAGGTTTGACCGGTTCTAGCCAGTTCTGTGGTGCAACGTTCGCACTCGCACTGCAACAGTTTCAGCCGTCAAGCTTGGTGCTAACGCCTGCGTTATTGCTGGCATTAATTGAAGTCGTCAAGCAGAGCCCAGCTCTTGCGCTGCCTTTACGCTGGGTTGCCGTGGGCGGGGCGCGAGTGGCTCCCCAATTAATTGACGCAGCTCGCCAGCTCGGCATTCCCGCTTTTGAAGGGTATGGTTTGTCTGAAAGTACTTCGGTCGTGAGTATGAATACACCCCAACAAAATAAGCCGGGGTCGTGTGGACAGGTGCTGTCTCATCTTCAGGTTTCGCTGGCACAAGATGGCGAATTGTTAGTTAAAGGCAACACGGCTTTGGGGTATTTAGGTGAGCCGTTTAGCCACGAGTGGTTGTCAACTGGCGATATGGCCACAATCGATGATGAGGGTTTTTTAACCATCATCGGGCGTAAAAAGAACCTCATCATCACCAGTTTTGGGCGTAACGTGGCCCCTGAATGGATTGAATCTCAAGCATTAGCTTTGATTGCGCACCATCGATTTGTGGTGGTGGGCGACGGGCAGGCAGGCCTCACGGCCGTCAGTGACAGTCCTTTACCTGATCTCGTTACGCGCGTGCAACAGCTCAATAGCGTGTTGCCCGATTACGCACACATCACGCAGCTTTGGTTGGTGAGCGATACTCATTGCTGGCAAAAGTGGCTGACCGCTAATGGTCGCCCAAAACGCTTAGCTATTGAAAACGCACTGCAAGAGGCTCGCTTGGCGCGCCACACCACTAATCCACAGACGGTTTTTATCTCTATTCCTTCCTTCTATTCAATGGCTGAGGAGCTTTAAAATGAGCAAATTTTTCCATATTTTAAAAACACAAACTGAGCCAGCACAGCAGCAGATGTTGCAAGCTCCGGTATTTGATGCCTGCGCAAGAGGAGAGATCAGCCTAGAGATGTATATTCGTTTTCTCACTCAAGCTTATCACCATGTTAAACATACGGTGCCACTGCTGATGGCATGTGGCAGCCGCTTAGGCGATGAATATGAGTGGGTACGAACGGCGATTGCCGAGTACATCGATGAAGAAAAAGGCCACCAAGAGTGGATCTTGAACGATATTAAAGCGTGCGGTGGTGATGTGGACGCAGTGCGTCATAATGAGGGTGCAGGGCGGGTCAGCGCTTCCATCGAACTCATGGTGGCGTATCTCTATCACCAGATTGATCGCGCCAACCCGTTGAGTTTATTTGGCATGGTGTGGGTACTTGAAGGAACCAGTGTGGGTGTCGGTGGGAATATCGCACGGTTAGTCAAACAGCGTTTGGAGCTTCCTGATGCGGCGATGACCTATCTCACTTCGCACAGCGAACTTGACCAAGGGCACATCCGTTTTTTTGAATCGTTAATGAACAACATTCAGTGTGTATCCGATCAAGAGGCCATCATCCGCTCTGCAAACATGGTGTTTGATCTGTATGGGCAGATGCTGCGAGAACTACCGCTTCCTTGCGAGTCAATGGTACATGCAGGTTCGCAAGATTTAGCTTCGCAAGGTGTAAGGTCGCAATATGGATCTTAATCATCAACATGTTTTACTCACCGGCGCTTCCGGTGGTATCGGGCAACGCATCGCATTGCTGCTTGCTAAGCAAGGAGCCAGTCTAGTTCTGGTGGCTCGTGATGGTCAAAAACTCGAGCAACTTCGGCAAACGCTACCCATGCCTGAGAAGCATCTGATTTTGAGTGCAGATTTAAGCACAGAGTCAGGAATAGAGCAGATCAACACCTTCATTCAGCGCTTTTTTATGGGCCAGAAACGAATCAGTGTGGTGATCAATAATGCGGGCATCAACCAGTTTCGCTTATTAGCCAGACGAACCGCAGTTTCAGTGCAACAGGAGCTGCATTTGAATTTACTTGCTCCAATGCAACTGACTCAATCGGCGATACATTGGTTGAATAAACCGGGGATTATTTTAAATATTGGCTCAAGTTTAGGGGCTATTGGTTACCCGGGTTATGCCACGTACTGCGCGACCAAAGCAGGGTTGCACCGTTTTAGTGAAGCGATGCAGCGTGAGCTTGAGGGGACGGGTATCAAGGTACTTTACCTAGCGCCGCGAGCGACCAATACCGAGCTAAATAATGACACGGTGAACCAGTTCAACCAAGCCGTAGGCAACCACTGTGATGAGCCAGAGGTTGTTGCCCAACATGTGCTTAGTATGCTCGAAAGCGAATCAACAACTCGCTGGATTGGCTGGCCTGAAAAAGTGTTGGTGCGATTAAATCAACTATGGCCTGCAGTGATTTCGTCGGCAATTAAAAAGCAGCAAGCGACCATTCTTGCCTTTTTGAACCGTTAAAGCGTGATAATTCAAGGAGAACAACATATGAAAACTGTGTTTAAATGGGCCAGTGCATTGGTCATCTTTGCGGTAAGCACGACACCCGCTTTTGCGATCACTCCTTTAGCTCAGGTTCAATCTGATTGGGCCAAATGCCAATACAAAATGAAGTCGAGCGATGATCAAGAACGTTGTTTTGAGCGTGTCATTATGCGTAACACCTTAGAGATGCAATCAAGCAACAGCCCAGAACTCAAAGTGTGGCTTGCCATCAATAAATCCTCATTAGCGGGCGTAAAAGGTGGGTTGGGTGCGCTATCTTTAGTGAAAGAGGCGAAATTATTGTACGAAGAGGTTATCGATCAAGCGCCTAATACTTTAGATGGCTCGGCTTTTACAAGTTTAGGCACCTTATATTACAAAGTGCCCGGCTGGCCAGTGGCTTTTGGCGACGACGTTAAAGCGGAAGAGTTGCTGCAAAGAGCACTGCTGATTAACCCGACAGGAATTGATGCCAACTATTTTTACGGTGATTTTCTTGCCGAGCAAGGCAGAACCGATGAAGCAAGAAAGTACCTGTTACAAGCACAACAAGCACCAGCAAGGCCACAAAGAGCGCTTGCCGATGCTGGGCGTCAGCAAGAAATTGCTCTTTTGTTGGAGAATTTAAAATAACGTATGCGTTTATTATTAGTCGAAGATGACAAACAACTGGGCGAGTCAATGCAGGTGGCGTTGACTCGCCAAGGTTATACGGTGGATTGGTTAGAAAAAGGTGGCGGCGTGGCGTGTGCGCTCAAAACTGAACAGTTTTCGGCGGTGATCTTGGATTTAACCTTACCGGATATGGATGGTCTTGAGGTGTTGCGCGGCATTAGAAACGCCGGTTATTCGCTGCCTGTAATGATCCTAACGGCGCGTGATGATATTAGCGATCGCGTCAAAGGGTTAGATGGTGGAGCCGATGAATACATAGGTAAACCCTTTGCGCTAGAAGAGCTACTGGCACGTCTACGGCTTATCATTCGTCGCAGCTCGGGCAGCGCCGAGGCTCTGATTTCGATTGGTGATCTGAGCCTCTCTCTTTCCAAGCAGGAGATTGAATATCGTCAGCAACCCCTCAAACTGACGCGTAATGAATATAAAATTCTCGCCAGTTTGATCACTCAAGCAGGGCGAGTGATGAGCAAAGAGCTATTGCAACAAGCGCTTCATGGCTGGGACGAAGGCAGCAGTGACAACGCTATCGAAGTTCACATTCATAACTTGCGTAAAAAAATGCCAGAAAATGTCATCAAAAATATCCGTGGTGTGGGGTATATGATTGAAAAATAAAAAAGTCTTTTCGATTAAACGTCGTTTAACACAGTCGGCTGTATGGTTAAGCGGTGGCTTACTGCTCATTTCTCTTTATTTCAGTTTTTCTACTGCTCAACATGAAGTTGAGGAGGTGTACGATGCGCGCTTAGGTCAATCGGCAAAATTACTGTTGATGGCGACTTCTGTCTCTATAAAAGAAGGAGACAATGCCGATCTTCATCAACAGTTTGATCAGTGGATGCAAAGCATTGAACGTCTTTCGCAAGCCAACAAGGAGATGGCAACGCAGTATGGTCACCCTTATGAGCGGTACATTCTGTTTCAGTTTTATCGAGATGGTCAGTTGATGTATAGCTCTGATAGTCAGCAACCCGCTTTTAGCAGCAATGCCAGCAATAATGGATTTGGCAACGTCACCATTGATGGCCAAACATGGCGTTATTTTCAATTGGCGCAACCTCATCCTGATCACGGTTCGGAATACATTCTGGTTGCGGAAAAACAGAGTATTCGTGATGAAATGGTCAATGAAATTGCACTGTCGACCGCGTTGCCGCAATTGATCCTGATCCCATGCGTTATCTTGGTGCTGGTGATGCTTATTGGCCGAAGTTTCAAACCACTGCAAGAACTAAAATCAGCAATCGCCATTCGCAGTGTCCATAAGTTGGATCGCATTTACGTTACAGAACAAACCACCGAACTCTCACCATTAGTAGAGACACTCAACCAACTGTTGGCTCAATTAGAATTGGCTTGGCAGCGAGAGAAGCGCTTTACGCGTATGGCTGCTCATGAACTTAAAACGCCACTGACGGTATTGAGATTAAATGCCGAAAACGCGATGCTCAGCCAGAATGAGCAGCAACTGAAATATGATCTGGACATGATTCTTAAGGGTATTGAGCGTACTGACCGCCTTATTCATCAGTTGTTGATGTTAGCCAAAGTCGAAAGCACTATGGAGTTGTCATCACAAACGGTCGATCTCTCAGTCTCTATTAAGCAAGTTATCGCAGATCTTGCGCCGTTAGCGTTAAAGCACGACCAACAATTGAGCTTTGAAGGGCAGAGTTTGTCGGTTCAAGGCGACGAGCTATTACTCGGCGTGTTGTTTAAAAACTTAATCGATAATGCGATGCGCTATTCTGGCGTACACAGTCACATTGATATTACGTTGCATGGCGATGATCAGTTTATTCAAGTGAATGTGACTGATAGCGGCCCCAACATCACGAACGAAGCCCGAGAAAAAATATTTGATAACTTTTATCGAGCTAACAGTGAAAAAGGCGATGGGGCAGGGCTTGGAATGTCGATTTGCCGTGATATCGCCGCGCTGCATAATGCCACCGTCGAGTTGCTGCCGAGGCACAACGACAGCAACATCTTCAGGGTTTGTTTTCATATAAGTTAACGGGTTTCTTCTGTTTTTATCCATACTCTTTAGCGGCATGGCGCAAAAATATCTTGCGTTTTCTCGTATGCATTGGTTGATACATCCATAATGCCAAGTAAAGAGTGAAAGAGATTACTGTGAGCATAGGGCTGAGTGGCTGTTTGACGTAAACAGGTTTTATTCACGCCTTTCGTACGGGCGAATCCGTCAGATAACCAGACTAAAAGCGGTACTTGAGTTTGATCATCGGGTGCTAGGCTGTACGGCATGCCATGTAAGAACAGTCCATTTTCTCCCAGCGATTCCCCATGGTCGGAGACATAAATCAATGCGGTGTTGTATTGCGCTTGCAGTGATTTTAGCTTTTCAATCAGCTGCGCCAAAACAAAATCTGTATAACGAATAGTGTTGTCGTAAGTATTCACTATCTGCTCAACGCTGCAATTTTCAATATCCGCTCTTGGGCAATCAGGTTGATATTTAGCCATGTCTTTAGGATAGCGCTTAAAGTAGGTTGGTCCGTGACTTCCAATGATGTGCATGAAAATCATTCGGTTACCAGTTTGGTTGGCAATTTCTTGATCTAAATTGTCTAGCATTGTGATGTCATAACAAGTGCTGCCGTCACATCGGCCTTCTCGCGCAGTTTTATCCAGCTCTTTCTGCGGAATATTTTTCGCGACGCCTTTATCGCCTCCATCATTCTCTTTCCATAAGAGGTCGACGCCTGCGCGCTGCAAGATATCGAGGACGTTGTCTTGGTTATCCGCTTTGGTACGATCAAAATTATGACGATCCATATTGGAAAATAAACAAGGTACAGAGACCGCTGTCGCAGTACCACAAGAGGCGACATCACTGAAAAATATAGGCTGATAAGGCGCGGTATAAGCATTGGTATCACGTGTGTAGCCGTAGTATTGGTAATTTTGTGCGCGAGCCGTTTCTCCTAGCACAAATAAGACTAAGGTTGGTTTTTCTGCATCACGGCTATGGGTAGTTTTCGGTTGCTGCTGCGCATCAGTGCCGATAATTTGATACACCACGGGCTCGGTAAAATAACGATCTTTCACAAGACCGTAAGCGCTATAGACAAAGTGAGTGGGGATGATCATTTTCTTGAGGTAACTATTGTTGCGCCCAACCGACGAATAGTTCTGATAATACAGCGCCGCAATAATGATGATGCCGAGTAAAGAGAGCAATATTGATAGCGCTTTATAGCCTAAAAAGCGGGAAATGGATTTTTCTACTTTAAGTGGCGAAAGCAGTAATAGAACGGCAGGGAGGATGCCCAACGCTGAGATCCAGACAATGGAATAGAGACTGACATAAGAGCCTGCCTCACTGCTATTGGTTTCAACGACATTGATCAACATGTCTCGGTCGACAATCGTGCCGTAATTGTAACTCGCATAACTCACCACAGCAGAAAGGATGAGTAAGACCGCAAAAAAAGGTCTTAGAAAATAAGGCCACGAAAACAATTGGAAAATAACGTTCAGCGCCAAAAAGAAAAAAATCGGTATTGAGAACGCAAACCCCCAATTGAACTGCTCAGCAGCCGAAAAAATCTGTGCCAATTTGGCATAAATAGGGATGTTGAGTACCAAGCTGAAATAGAGAGCAAGCAACAAGGTAATACTTGCGTATGAGAAGCGAGGATTTTTCATTGTGGGTTCCATAACATACCGTGTGATGAGAAGACGTTATGGAACTTATAAAGATCTTTTCTTAATAAAGGCTTAAGAAATTCAATCGTTAGAATGAGATGAGTTTTTGGTAGTTACTTATCTTAGTACCTTGCGCACCTTGTCGAATGCTAAAAGTGATGGCGTAAATACTATTGCCGTTCGTCTTTAGGAGAGTCCATCACCACCATGGTGGTGATCGATTTCACCGTTAAGCACTCACCAAGCACATCGGCGTGAAAACGTTTATAGGCGCTGAGATCTTTGCTTTCGACACGCAGCAAATATTCGTTCATCCCGGTAATGTTGTGGCATTCGACCACCTCCTTGGCGTAGCGCACATGTTCTTCGAAACTGAGCTGCGCTTTTTTAGTATGGCTGTTTAAGCCAATTGCCACATAAGCGACAAACCCGACATCAAGTTGGGTTTTATTTAAGACCGCTCGATAGCCTTTAATGATCTGCTTACGCTCGAGATCCTGCACACGGCGCAACGTGGCGGAGGGCGATAAGCCGATGCGTTCGGCTAGCTCGACATTCGAGACTCGGCCATCAAGTTGTAGCTCTTGCAATATTCTCTCGTCAAATCTGTCCATGGCTTATTTTTATTGCTCAATATTAGTGGTATTGACCAATATAAGCACAATATTGCCAGCCGATACCATTATTATTTGTTCATCATTATTAAATAGAGAAAGAAGATGGATTACACACAATGGTGGCCACTGGTGGCTTTTGCTTTTGTTTCGACCTTTTCACCGGGTCCAAACAACATCATGCTGATGACATCCGGTGCAAATGTGGGCTTTATGCGCACTATTCCGCACATGCTTGGTGTAACGTTTGGTTTTAGCATTATGGTGCTATTGGTTGGTGTTGGGTTAACGGGTTTATTCCATCGTTATCCTATGTTGCAACAAGGCTTGCAAATTGCCTGCACCATTTATTTGGTCTATTTGGCGATAAAAATTGCGCTGAGTAATCCTTCGCAGGGAGAGAAGCAGTATCAACCGATGTCATTTGTTTCGGCTGTACTGTTTCAATGGGTCAACCCCAAAGGTTGGTCGATGGCGCTGACTGCGGTGAGTGTATTTAACCAAAGTGCGAGCTGGGCGCAGTTAATGCTGATTTCATTGGTGTTTGCTTTGGTGAACATTCCGTCGGTCAGTGTTTGGACTGCGGCGGGTAAACAGTTGAGCCACTGGATGAATCACCCAAGTTATGTCCGCTGGTTTAACGGCGCGATGGGTGCGTTGCTGCTACTGTCCGTTGTTCCTATGTTGTAGAGATTTGGTGAGACGTTGCTGTGTGGGAGCATTATCAACGCAGCAAAATAAAGTGGGTACTGAGCGACCCACTTTGTTTCTCTAGTTGCTTGGTGTTAACCGTTCGCTATATTGCCCATAAAATTAACGCCAATATTTGCGGTGAGAGTATGCGCAGGCACATCACTAACGGATAGACAGTGGCGTATGCCAACGCAGAAGCGCCACTGCTCTCGTGCAGCGCATTCGCAAAAGCAAGAGCAGGTGGATCGGTCATCGAGCCTGCTAGCATGCCACAGATGGTGAGATAGTTAATATGGCCTAAAACACGAGCCAGTATTCCGACGGTGATCAATGGAATACCCGTGATTAACATGCCGTAGCCCATCCAACTGACGCCATCGCCTTGCACTAAGGTTTCAACAAAATTACCCCCAGATTTTAACCCGACTACGGCTAAAAACAGCACAATACCAATTTCTCGTAGAGCAAGGTTCGCGCTGGGCGGCATAAACCAATACATTTTGCCAATGCTGCCGATACGCGCCAAAACAAGTGCGACAATCAGCGGTCCTCCAGCTAAGCCGAGCTTAATGGCGGCGGGGAATCCCGGTAGATAAAACGGAATAGATCCGAGTAATACCCCAAGTCCAATCCCAACGAAGACTGGTAGCATCTGCACATGCTGTAATTTTTGGTGCGCGTTGCCGACCATGCCACTGACCGCTTCAATCGCTTCTTGACGCCCGACTAAATTGAGAATGTCGCCAAACTGCAAGGTAGATTGGCTGGTTGGGATAAGCTCAACCCCGGCACGGTTTAAACGCGAAACGACGACGTCGTATTTCTCTTTTAAATCCAGATCGCGCAGCTTTTTACCAAGCACAATCTCGTTGGTGACGACTAAGCGCTGTACTCGCAGCTCCGTGCCGCGTGTCGAAAGTGATGCATCGACCTCTTCGCCAATCACCAAGCGTGCTTTTTCTAACGCTTTTTTATCGCCGACCAGATGAAGCAAATCATTCACTTCAACTCGTGAATCGGGTTTGGGCACGGAAAGATGTTCACCACGTTTGAGGCGCGAGCACACAATATCGCCATCACTGAGCGCGGGAATGTCTTTTAAGAGCAGGCCATTTAAGTTGGGGTTTTTAATCGCAACGTTAATGGTGTGTAAGCTCTCTTTTTTGTGGCCGTTGTGGATCTCAAACTCTTCGGCTTCGGCGTCAACACTGACACGAAAGGCAATTCTGAGCAGCCACATGGTAAGCAAAATACCGCATATGCCAAAGGGGTAAGCAATCGCATAACCCATACCCGTCAGGTCAAGCATGTTCTCTTGGCCACCTAACTCAGTCAGGATTTGTTGCCCCGCGCCTAATGATGGCGTATTGGTGACTGCACCGGAGAATACACCAAGAATAACGGGTAAAGGCACATCAAACAGATAGTAAAGCGCGACCGTCACCACGCAGCCCAGCAACACAATCAGTGCGGCAAAGGCGTTGAGTTTTAGTCCTGAGCTTCGAAGTGAAGAGAAAAAACCGGGTCCGACTTGTATACCAATGGTGTACACAAATAGGATAAGGCCGAACTCTTGAATAAAATGCAACGTATTGTAGTCAAGAACCACACCCCACATGCCTGTAAAGTGGCCGACGAGAATGCCGCCAAACAGCACCCCGCCGATCCCTAAACCAACACCGTAGACGCGCCAATTCCCTATCCACAAACCCAGCACAGCTACCAGCGAGAGAATGCTGATAGAAAGTGCAATGTCACTCATGATGAGTCTCCTGAACAATTAAAAAACGGCTGGTGGGCAAGCTTAATGAACGGCAGGGGTAGGCGTAAGAACTCGGTTAGTGGTTATGTCTACAGCTGGAGGGTTCAAATACGGCATTGAGAAGTCACCTAGTGAAATGAACTCTCGATGTCGTTTTGTGGTTGCCCTGAACTTATGACCAGTAATACTGTAATGAACTACAAATGTTAACTATAGGTATGCAAATTTGTGCACCGGAACGAATATTAAATTTCTCAGATAACTAATTGTTAGATAAGAGTTAAATTTATCCATTTCCTGTGCGTTGCTCACCACTATTTTTATCGAGAAAATAGCCCATACCGCGTTTAGTTTTAATCAGTGCTGATGAGAAAGGGTCATCAATTTTTTTGCGTAGACGACGCATATACACATCGACAACGTTGGTTAGGGGATCTTGATGGAGACCCCAAACATTAGCAAGAATCCGTTCTCGGCTAAAAATATGACCGGGTTTATGCATCAATAGCTCTAATATGGAGAGTTCTTTGGCGGTTAACTCAATGGCTTGCCCTGCCCGTGTTACGGCCATGGTTGATAAGCAGAGCGTTAAGTCTGCAATGTGTAGAGTGGGCATTGGCGCAGAGTCAGAATGTCGACGTTGCAGCGCATCTAGGCGAGCCAGTAACTCTTCAAAATGAAAAGGTTTTGCCAGATAATCATCCGCACCAATGCGTAGGCCCCGAACCCGTTCTTCAACTTCGCCCAGTGCAGAAAGCATCAAAATGCGCACATCAATACCGGCTTCACGTATTTGCTGACAAAGAGTTAATCCATCGGTGTGCGGAAGCATTCGATCTAAAATTAAAATATCGGGCTCGCCGCTTATGAGTGTTTCAAGTGCGTATTGCCCATCATTTAGTCGCTGAATGTGGTGACCTTCTGCTTTGAGCCCTCGCTCAATAAAGTTGGCAATTCTGGCATCATCTTCAATTAAAAGAATTCTCATGATTCTTCCTCTTCCAGTTCAAAGGTAAGTGTAACGGTTGTGCCTTGAGCCAGTTGGCTTTGGAATGCGATGGCTCCGTGTTGCTGCTGCACAATGTTATAAGCCAGCGTTAAACCAATCCCTAAGCCATCAGGGCGATAGCGTTTGCCGTTTTCGGACCGAAAATAGCGTTGGAAAATCTGTGCGAGGTCCTCTTGGTCAATGCCAATACCGTGATCTTGTAATTGAAGATGAAATTGCTTGGGTTCAACTAGCAGAGTGAGCGTAATAGGATGGTGATGTGGATCATAGCGCAATGCATTATCGACGATAATTCGCACGGTCATCAGTAGCTTATCTAAATCAGTATGAAAGATCCGAGCTTGCCAGTTTGCCTGTTGTGGGTGAAGACATTCAAGTTGCACTTGATGCGCGTGAGTTAAAAGGGTGGCTTGTCTCGTCACTGACTGCCATAGGTTCTCTAAGGTGATAGGGCTAAGAGTCGGTTGGAACAGCTTTTCATCTTGACGGATAAGCAGCAATAAATCGTCGATCCGGTAGGAAAGGTGGGTTGCCGATTCATTGATACGCTGTAGCGTTTGTCGATACTCTTCATCACTATTTTGACGACTGCGAAGGGTAATTTGCGCTTCTCCTAAAATGGCCGTTGCGGGAGTACGCAATTCATGGCTGACGTTCGCAAAAAACTCTTTCTGCTGGCGTTTAGCTTGCTCCAATGTTTCGAGTGCATTGGCGAGTTCTTGGGTGCGTGCAGTAACTTCTCGCTCAATGAGTTGACGCGAAGCGATCTCTTTTTGCTGCGCATTTTCAAGGCTTTGTGCCATGTGATTAAAATGCTGCGCTAGGGTTCTGAGCTCACTTGGTCCGCTGACCGATACTCGATGGTTAAGATGGCCTTGTTCTAAAGCTGAAGTGCTTTTTACCAGTTCCGCTAACGGTTTGGATAAGGTGCGTAGTAACCAGCCTCCGAGTAGCAAGCCAAAGACTACCCCCAGTGATGATAAGGTTACAATGACATTTTCTACATCAGATAATGATTTCATCGCTGCGGCTTCATAGCGTGCAGTACGTTGTTTCTGTAGAGAAATAGCTTGATTCAGCAGCTGGCGTAGGTCGGTATTATCCACTTTATCAAAGGTGTCACTGAGTAAAAGCCAGCGATCATTATTGTCTGTGATTTTTGCGATTTCCCAGGATCGAAGCGCTGTTTTTAATCGTCCAAAGTTAGTTTCAAAGAGAGAAATGACTTTTATTTGCTGAGTGATTTCGGCAAAGTCTTGGTTGGTGATACCGTGTTGTTGTGCTTGCTCGGTTAGCAAATAGAGCTCGCTGAGCAAATCTTCAATCTTTGAAAAGCGCATGTCTCGTTTGAGCGTGCTGCCATCTTTCGTCAATAAATACTCGGCAAGCCAAATTTTCAACTGCTGTTTTTCCGTGCTCAACTGCATAAAGCTTTGCAAGATTTGATTGGAGATCTGTCCGCGCTGAATGTGCTCATTAGCGACGTTATTTGACCATAAAGCGGTGCCAGCTTGGGCTAAGATTAGGGTGAGCAACAGAGCCAGTACGAGAGATAATTGATAACGAAACATAATGATCGCCGCATAAATTCAATAGGTGAGCAGAGTAAGCGATCCGTTGGTATTGGGTAAAGAATATTCATCTGAAGTTAATCTAAGCGCATGGTTTAGGTTCATCGAGAGGTCGTAAATTACTCCCATCAACCACATTACTCCCATCAACTAGATAATTAGATAAGGCCTTCATCATGCAACGTACACATAAAAGAATTTCTATTTCAGCATTATTACTCTGCGGGTTGTTACCGCTATCCGCTCAAGCTTCTAACGTATTAGTTAATAACAACATTAACCACCAAGAGGTGCTTGATGCCCAGCAAGCTTGGGGAGAAGCGTTAATCAAGATCAGCCAGACTTATGAACAAAAAGGTCATGCTGAAGCGAAGAAATTGGCACAGCAAGTGTTAGACCAAGCGTATGGCTATCAACAAGGTGCGGTGCTTTTCAAACCTACGCTTGCCAGTGGGGAGCAAACCTTTCGTACAGAAGCGGACGGAGCGCTATCTTATTTTGTCGGCAGTGATAAGCAATACCCACAAGATTCTGGCTTTGCACTAAAAGGTTGGAAGGAGTATAGCTTTGATAACGCAGCAGTCTACATCAACGGCGATGTGGCCTTAACCATGGGGCATGTTAAGCTCATCGACAATAAAGGAAAGCAAACCGTGGTGGATAAAAGCTGGGCATTTAAGAAAGATGAACAGGGCCAACTGCGAATTGTTCTGCACCATTCATCACTGCCTTTTCAACCTTAATTGAGGGGAAAGCTTTTAGATGTGGGTGATGGTAATACACCCACATCGTAGACCTTTCTGTTGTGCCAGTTAAACGCCAGCACGCTTGAGCAGGCCAGCCATCAGTGGCGAGCTTGAACGAACCTGTTTTGATTTGTTCTGTAATGTTTTAGCTAGCGTCGGGTTATTGATGCTTTTGGCAATGTAGGCCATTGAATGATAGAAATCTCCTGCGGATTTCATTTTATTGGCGTCATTTAATGGTGCTAACAACTGCACCATGGTTGTGCCACTCATTGCTTGTTGGGTGGCGTACTCTTGTACTGCATCGAGTAGAAGATCGAGATCGACCATCGCTTCGGCACTTTCCACACCATGTTTTTTCATCTCTTTGCGGTTACGTTTACGCATTTGCTTAATGACAAAGGCCGGTTTGTTGAGCTTTTTAAAAGCAAAGTAACCAAGAACGACTGCAAGCACGACACCGCCCGCCACATAACCCCAAATAGAACCGGAAGATTCAACAACAGGCTTTAGGGTTTCAACGGTATATTCAACGGTAGTGGGTGTATCAGACATTATTATTTCCTTAGAATGCAGCTTCAAAATCAGAAGCTATTAATTAATCTGGCAGGGGGAAAAGCGCCTTGCGATGAATCAAAGATTCATGAAAAGGAGAGCTTCTGCCTCACATTACTCTCTTTTTGGGGTGAGGAGGCAAGAAAGCAAGTCCATTTTAGGGATTATTAATGAGTTTGTTGATAATTGTGCGAGTTGGTCACACAAATTACGCCATTGCCTCTGTGTGTATGAGCTTAGCGAGGTGATATAAAGATTGAAATGCACAGTCGTCATGAGGTTTAATGTTACGGTAACATTCAGTTGGAAAACAGAATAAAAATGAGCAGTATGCAACGTAAAACTAGGCCTACCCTGCAAGATATCGCAGACCGCGTGGGGGTGACGAAAATGACCGTTTCCCGTTTTCTACGCGACCCCAATTCGGTCGCATTGGCAACCCAAGAAAAAATTGCCGCAGTGATTGAAGAATTAGGTTATATACAAAATCGCGCCCCGGCGATGTTGTCGAAATCGTCAAGTAAGGCGATTGGTATTCTTCTGCCTTCCTTGTCAAATCAAGTGTTTGCCAATTTAGTTCAAGGGATTGAGTCGGTAACCAAAGCAAGAGGTTACGATACACTTATTGCCCACTTTGGTTATAACGTGCAAGAAGAGGAGGAGAAAATTGCCTCGTTGCTGTCGTATCAAGTCGATGGTCTTATTTTGACCGAAACGCACCACTCCGAACGTACCATTCAAATGCTAAAAGCGGCGGGTGTGCCAGTGGTTGAAACGATGGAGCTGCCAGACAAGCCGATCAATATGGCGGTGGGGTTGGATCACGAACAGGCCTCGTATCATGTGGTGACGCAGATGATTGATAGTGGGAAACAGCATATTGCCTATCTCGGTGCGCGTCTTGATACTCGAACGCAGTTACGGATGAATGGCTATGATCGTGCAATGCAAGATGCAGGCTTAACCGCAGTTCATATCCTAACTCAAGAGCATTCAAGCTTTACTCTCGGCGGTGATTTACTCGAACAAGCCCTAGAAGAGAGGCCAGAGATCAACGGTATCTTCTGTACTAATGATGACATTGCAATTGGTGCCATGATGAAGTGTGCACATCGAGGGCTGAAGATTCCTCAAGATATTGCAATTGTGGGGTATAACGCGCTCGATATAGGTCAAGCGATTTCGCCAAAGCTAACCAGCGTCGAAACGCCTCGGTTTGAGATTGGTAAGAAAAGCGCTGAGCTATTATTATCTGCACTGGCTGGTGAAGTGATTGAGCCGAAAGTGTTCGACTTAGGCTTTAGTGTCACCGATGGCGAGAGCTTGTAGTCAGCTTGTTATTCAGCCATTGAAGTGGTTGGGTTTTTCACTTCAATGGCTACATCAAGCTCATGTTGTATCAATTAGGGTAGAGGAACGAAGCCCCTTGATTGGCGGCAGAGACATTATCTCGGCACACTTTAAACAGATCGCGCCCCCAAGTTTGCTGTGTGAGCTCAGTATCACAAGTGGCGATATCGCGGCCTTCGGTTGGCGTTAAGTTCTCTAATCGGCCTGTCACCGCATCGACGCGGATCCTATCTCCCTCTTCAATAAGCGCAATTGCGCCGCCTCTTAATGCTTCCGGTGAGACGTGAATAGCCGCAGGAATTTTGCCAGAAGCGCCGGACAAACGACCATCGGTCACTAACGCAACCTGATAGCCCGCTTTTTGTAAGTTGCCCAAAATCGGCATTAACTTATGCAGCTCAGGCATGCCATTGGCTGCTGGCCCATTGAAGCGGACTACAACCACGCAATCTTGATTGAGCTCGTCGCGTTGATACGCCTGCTCAACCTGATGTTGGCAAGCGAACACTTTGGCGGGCGCTTCAACAATGCGATGTTGCTCAGCCACGGCAGAGACTTTGATCACCGCTTGCCCAAGGTTACCCGATAACACTTTAATGCCACCAGAGCGCTGAAATACCTTATCAGGTAGGGCGATTACCGAGGGGTTTTTAGTTTGAGTACATGCTTGCCATTCTAGAGTATGGCCCACTAATTGCGGTGATTTTAGCTGATCTGCAAATTCACCAAACACAGGTTTTACGTCGCTGTGAAGTAGCTGCGCTTGATGCAGACGCGTCATCAACATGGGTACGCCGCCTGCGAGCTCAAATTCATTGATATCTGCCGAACCATTGGGATAAACATTTACCACCAGAGGAACGACGTCAGACAGATCACTGATATCTTGCCAAGTCAGCACAATACCCGCCGCGCGAGCGACAGCCAGTAAATGAATGGTATGGTTTGAACTGCCACCAGAGGCGAGCAAAGCCACTAGGCCATTGACTACGCTTTTTTCGGTTACCACCTCATAAAGTGGACGGAAATGCGCCGTACCATCGCTCATGGCGGCAAGGCGGATCGCGGCATGTTGCGTCAATGCAAGGCGCAATGGAGAAAAGGGAGCGACAAACGCTGACCCTGCCAGCATTAAACCCATCGCCTCAAACACTAATTGGTTGGTATTGGCGGTGCCGTAGAAAGTGCAAGTGCCCGGGGAGTGATACGAAGCGCACTCCATATTCAGCAGCGCGCTATCATCAACCAAACCTGCCGCGTGTTTTTGGCGAACATCGACTTTCTCATCATTAGTAATGCCAGTGGACATTGGCCCTGCGGGAATAAAAGCCGTTGGTAGGTGCGCAAACGCCAGCGCGCCCATCAGTTGTCCGGGCGCAATTTTATCGCAAATACCGAGCAGTAATGTGCCATCAAACATATTGTGGCTGAGTGAAAATGCCGTGGCTTGTGCAATCAAATCGCGTGAGAACAACGACATATCCATGCCTGCTTGGCCTTGCGTTACGCCATCACACATCGCAGGAACGCCGCCAGCAACTTGAGCCGTGTGGCCAAATGGGGCGAGCACTTTTTTGATTTGCTCAGGGTAATCTTTATACACTTGGTGCGCGCTAAGCATGTCGTTGTATGCTGTGATAATGGCTAAGTTAGAACGCGTTAAATCGAGAATGTGCGCTTTTTCTTGAGAGCAAGAGGCGGCGACGGCATGAGCCAAATTACCACAAGAGAGTGACGCTTTACCCTTGCCACTGTGCTGCTGTGCCTTGGCGCGGTTGAGAAACTCATCACGAAAAGTACGGCTGCGTTGAATAATTCGTTCGGTGACGGCTGTGATGGTTGGGTTTAAGGCTGTACTCATGCTGACACCTTTTGACCATCTAAAGTGAGCTCGCGCAATGCCACTAGGGCGCGCTCTACAACCTCATCAATATCCGTATCGATATCAACGATAGCGACTTTCACTTCGTTGTCGGGGCGCTCTAACGTATTGAACTGGCTTTCCACCATGTTCGCTTTCATAAAGTGGCCTTTACGCGCTTGCATGCGCTTCATGATTAAATCAAAACTGCCATCGAGAAAGAGAAAGGTCACATTTTGGTTACCGTCACGGATTTGATCGCGGTAGGTTTTTTTCAACGCAGAGCAAACAATCACGCCGTGCTCATTTTTACTCTCTAAGCTAAAAGCCGCGTCACGGATGCGCTCTAGCCAAGGTTTGCGATCGTCATCATTTAGCGGCTCTCCGCCTGCCATTTTGAGAATGTTGGCTTTTGGATGAAGGTCGTCACCGTCGATGAATTTCGCCCCTAATTTCTGGGCCAGTTTCGCGCCTACAGTGCTTTTTCCGCAGGCGCATACGCCCATTACAATAATGCTACTACCAGTCATACGGACTCCTTGAGTGGTATTCTGAGCTGGATCTCATTTTTTAAATTCACTTGGAAATATGACTTTATCTTATCTATGTTATCGGTAACATGTTACCCGTAACTTAGAGATTTGTGAACTGAAACACAAACAAAACAATACGTGATATAAGGTGAAGAACATGGAATTGATGACTCAAAGCAGTAACCCTGCTTACCTATTAGCAATCGCGGGATGTGCGATTGCAGCACTACTGATTTTAATCATGAAGTTGAAGATACACGCCTTCGCTTCATTAACCTTAGTCAGCCTTGGCACTGCAATTGCCACCGGTGTTGCGGCGGAAAAAGTGGTCCCAACCATGATGTCTGGTTTTGGTGGAACCCTAGCCTCCGTTGCTTTGCTGGTCGGCTTAGGTGCGATGATTGGCAAAATTTTAGAAGTGACGGGCGGTGCTAAAGTGCTGGCCGATACCTTGATAGGCCGCTTTGGTGAAGAAAAAGCGCCGTTTGCACTGGGTATTGCTTCATTACTGTTTGGTTTTCCCATCTTCTTTGATGCGGGATTGATCGTGATGATGCCGATCATCTTTAGTGTAGCGAAGCGCTTTGGTGGCTCACCATTGAAATACGCGCTGCCTTCAGCTGGTGCTTTTGCCGTGATGCATGCCTTTGTGCCGCCTCATCCTGGGCCTGTTGCGGCTTCAGATCTTTTAGGTGCTGATCTTGGTCTGTTGCTGATTGTTGGTATCTTGGTCGCGATTCCTACTTGGTATTTTGGCGCTTACCTCTTTGGCCTGTATGCGGGTAAGAAATTTGATATTCCACTCTCTAAAGCGTTTTTTAATACCGAGCAAATTATTGATGAAAATAAATTGCCAAAATTTGCCACGGTATTAGCGATTTTAGTGATGCCAGTGCTGCTCATTTTTATGGATACAGGTCTTAATACCCTTGCGGTAGCAGGCGTGATTGACGGTAAAGCGCCATTGGTTGAATTCTTACGCATGTTGGGTAAAACCCCGGTGGCCCTGTTGCTGACTCTGCTAACTTGTTTACTGGTGTTTGCCAAAGATTTTGGAATGAACAAGCTGGAAAAACTGTGCAGTGACTCGTTAGCGCCTATCTGTGCGGTAATTCTTGTGACAGGTGCGGGCGGCATGTTTGGTGGTGTGTTACGCGCCAGTGGCATTGGCCAAGCATTGGCTGAAGTGTTATCCGATACAGGCATGCCTATCATAGTTGCGGCGTTTGTTATCGCAACTTGCTTACGTGTGGCGCAAGGTTCTGCCACCGTGGCATTAACCACCACCGCCGCTTTGATTGCGCCAATTGTGGCACAAACCACGGGTTTGAGTGAGTTGGATTTATGTTTTATCGTGATTGCGATTGCTGGTGGTGCAACGGTACTATCTCACTTTAATGACTCAGGCTTCTGGCTGGTTTCTCGCTTGATGGAAATGGATGAGAAAACCACACTCAAAACTTGGACTGTGATGGAAACACTGCTTGGTAGCATCGCGTTTGTGATTGTCGCTGTCCTAAGCTTCTTATTATAAAAAGCGTTTTACTATAAGGTTATGAAATGAAAACTCTTGAACAACGATTGAAAGAAATCAAAATCGTCCCTGTGATTGCGATTAATGATGCTAGCCAAGCGGTCCCTTTGGCCAAAGTATTGGTTGAAAATGGGTTGCCATGCGCGGAAGTGACCTTTAGAACAGAAGCGGCTGCAGAATCGATTCGTTTGATGCGTGCCGCCTACCCAGAGATGCTGATTGGCGCAGGGACAGTACTGACCACGGCGCAAGTAGACCAAGCCATTGAAGCGGGCGTGGACTTTGTAGTCAGCCCCGGTTTTAACCCAACCACGGTGAGATATTGCCAACAGCGTCATGTGGCAATTGTTCCGGGCGTCAATAACCCAAGTTTGGTTGAGCAAGCGATGGAAATGGGTTTGCGCACATTGAAATTCTTCCCAGCCGAGCCTTCAGGTGGCGTGGCCATGCTCAAAGCATTGACGGCCGTTTATCCGGTCAATTTCATGCCAACAGGTGGCGTTAGCCCAAGTAACGTTCAAGACTATTTATCGATTAAATCCGTAGTGGCGTGTGGCGGTACGTGGATGGTACCGACAGATCTAATGGATAAAGGTGATTGGCAGGGAATTGCGGAATTGGTGAAAGCGCTATAACCCTTTCTATTTTCTTTAAGAACAACGGCTTGCTTCGGTAAGCCGTCTTCTCCTTTTATGCGCACCTCCGACCATTAACGATAAAAGTAATCGAGAGTAACGCGCGATCAAAAATCTCGTTACAATTGTTCTCCTACTCATTTCACGATAAGCCAAGCTATGTACGCAAACCGACGCGCAGAATTAATTTTAGTTATCACGACCTTATTGGCCGCTGCGGGCTGGGTGTTTTCCAAACAAGCCATTCAAGGCCTACCGCCTTTTGGCTTTATTGGCGTGCGTTTTCTTTTAGCGTCGCTGTGCCTACTGCCATTTTGTCTTAAAGCGCTGCGCCAAGCTTCACTGCACGATTGTTTAAAATCGATGAGTGTGGGCGTGTTGCTAGGTGGCTCGATTTTTTGCTGGATACACGCGATTTCCATTAGCGATACGCTAGGAGAGGGCGCATTCATCATGAGCCTCTCTATGCTGTTTGTTCCGTTATTAGCATGGCCGCTGTTTGGCACTAAACCGGCGCGCGCATTTTGGTTGTCGCTACCCATTGCACTGATTGGGCTTTTTTTACTGTCGTGGAACGGGGAGTGGGTTGTTGCGACCAGCCAGCTGTGGTTTATGGCTGCTGCTTTTAGCTTGGCATTGCATTTTAACTTTAACAGCCGTTTTTCGGCTAATCTGCCGCCGATGTTGCTCACTACATTACAGCTGTTTGTTGGCGGCTGCCTTGGGGTATTACTCTCTTTACTGTTTGAGTCATGGCCAGATCAAATAAGTTTGATGACATGGAAGTGGCTTGCTCTGAGCGTATTACTCGCCACCAGTTTGCGGTATTTGATGCAAACTGTAGGTCAAAAGCACGCCAACCCCACCAATGCGGCCATATTAATGCTGCTTGAACCAATCTGGACACTGGTTCTGAGCGTGCTGATTTATGATGAATCGATGCCAGCGAATAAGATTTTCGGCTGCGGCTTGCTGCTCTGTTCGCTTCTTTTCTATCGAATGGGCCATTTTCGTCATCGCTAAAATCATCGCTAATCTTTCAAAACGGTTTTGCTGCATAGTTTCTAGAGCTAAGGTGGGTTGGGCTGTAGTCATTGAATGCCTCTTTATCACAATGTGGTGCTATTGTGCATCGTCTAAAGGTTGACAAATATGCTTTTTGGCAGCTTATCAGCAGGGTTGTTGATAAAGGTTTGCGCTTTGTTTTCAATGAAGTGAACGTATTTTAGATTATCGCTTAAAGCAGATGAGTATTTTTGCTTTATCTACAGAGAAAGAGAAAATCTTTTATGACGTAAAAAAGCCCGATAAGAAGCAGTGTACTTATCGGGCTGAGGTACCAATTAGTGTACCGAAGAGGTGTCAACCGCGTATTTGGGTTTGGGAGCCAGCCAAATAAAGCAAGCCGCGAGTATAAAAATGGTCGCAATCGTCATAAAGAGCTGGTTAGTTGCCACCATTACACTTTGCTTTTGTACGATCCAATCAATCGCATTACGCACTTGATCTAAGCTCATTCCACTAGATTGCATGGTTTGGGTCGCCACACCATGTTGGTCGGTGAGCCCCGACAATTCAGAGTGGACATAGCGGGCATTTCGTTCCCACGCGGTATTGATCATCGAAGTGGCAAATGCACCGGACAATGTCCGAATGAAGTTCATTAAGCCTGCCGCCGATTCCATCTCACTCTCTTTGACACTCCCTAAGGCAATGGCCGTGAGCGGTACAAAGAACAACGGCATACCAATCCCTTGGAAGAAAATGGGCCAACTGACTTGGCTAAACGTCATATCTAAGTTGGCGTAACTTCGGATGAAAGTCCATAAACCCAACCACAACACACCACAAAAGACAAACGGACGAGGATCATATTTGCTCGATAAGTTGGCGATCAATGGCGCAAGAAAGACCGCTAATATCCCCATCACGGCTGTTGCGTAGCCCGATATTGTGGCTGTGTAACCCATGTAAATTTGTAACCACAAAGGCGTGATAACAGAGATGGAAAAGAACGCGCCAAAGGCTAATGAAAGTGTGACCATACTGGTGCTGTAGCCTCGATGGCGGAACACCTTCAGCGCGACAATTGGGTTACGTTCGGTCAACTCCCAAATGAGGAAAGAGACGAAGCTAATTGCGGCCACAACCGCTAAAGCCACGATGCGTGTTGATTCAAACCAATCATGGTCCTTACCTTCATCGAGCATAATTTGCAGCGCACCGACCCAAATAACCAAGAGGATTATGCCAATAACATCAACGGGTGTTTTACTGGTTTTAGTTTCAAATTTACGCAAAATGCGCCAGCAAACGATCCCAGCAATAATGGCAAATGGCACTTTGCAAAAAAAGATGTAAGGCCAACTAAGTTGGTCACACAACACTCCTCCCAATATTGGGCCCATGATCGGAGCCACTAAGGTTGTCATACTCCAAATACCAATGGCCACATGACCTTTGTTTTTCGGGAAGATACGCATCATCAGTGTTTGCGACAGAGGCATCAATGGCCCGCCAGCTAAACCGAGAAAGACCCGAAACATCACTAAGGTCGACATGTTGGTGGCAAATCCGCACAACAGTGAAAAAATGCCAAACAAGATAAAGCAGGTAACAAACACTCTGATTGCGCCAAAACGAGAGGCTAACCAACCCGTTAAAGGCACTGAAATCGCTTCTGCTACCGCATAAGAGGTAATGACATACGTTCCTTGGCTGGTGGAAGTGCCAAGGCTACCCGCAATACTTGAAACCGAAACGTTCGCAATAGTGGTGTCTAAGATGGCTAAAAAATTAGCCATCGCAAGGCACAAGGTTCCAAAAAAGAGGGCACTACCAGTCAGTGGCTTGATGCCTTCGGATGCTTGAGTCATCTTGACACCTTAACCTTGATCGCCGCGAATATCGTAGCGAGCACGAGTGAGGTAACTCACGTCTTCTTGTGACAAAGTATCGATAGTCACTGTCATTGAGAGGCCAACTTGCAGTGGGTGGTCATGCAGATCGCGAGGATCTAACTCGATACGAACGGGGAGGCGTTGCACGACTTTTATCCAGTTGCCAGTGGCATTTTGAGCTGGGATCATCGAAAATGCAGAGCCCGTACCACCAGAAATTCCCGTAACTAAACCGTGATAGCGCACATCATCACCATGCAGATCTGATGTCACAGTGACGGTTTGGCCAATCTGCAAATCACGCAGTTCACCTTCTTTGAAATTGGCATCAACATGGATCTGGTCGATAGGAACAATGGTGAGCAGTGGAGCGCCAACGGGCACTTTTCTACCCACTTGAACTTGACGCTTTGCCACAACACCAGCAATGGGCGCATGGATGACGGTACGGGCTAAATCGACTTGTGCTTGCTGATAACGCGCGTTAGCGAGTAGAACTTCGGGGTTGGTTTCCACCGATGTGCCTTGGATCAACGCCGCGTTGGCTTTTTGGTTACCAATGGTCGAAAGCCGAGTCGCTACCGATTGATTCGCCGCGGCCTTCGCTGCATTTAAATTGGCTTGGGCTTGAGTAAAAGACGTTTGGGCGTTCGAGAGTTCTTCACCAGACACTGAGCCTGATTTTACTAGGTCTTGACGGCGAGATAAGTCCAATTTAGCACGTTCAAAATTAGCTTGTGCTACGGCTAATTGGGCTTTAGTCCGGTTTTCATCGGCCATGCGCGCTCGCACTAGGGCATTCAAACCTTCATCATTGGCAATGTAACTTTCGACTCGGCGTTTTGCCAAAGCCAGATCTGCCTCTGCTTGTATCAGCGCTAAACGTGCGTCGGTGTCGTCAAGCGTTACTAGCACATCCCCTGCATTTACCCATTGGGTGTCCACTACGTCAACTCGGGTCACAATCCCGCTGACGGCTGGTGTCACTTCTGCAATTTCTACTGAGGCATAAGCATTGTCGGTAGTGACATAGCGTGAGGCAATGAAATACCAATAAGCAGTGCAACCAAGGGCTGCGATAAGGATAACAATGGCTAAGGCGGCAAAACCTGTAATTCGATTACGGCGCGCTTGATGCGCGTGATCAGATGGTGCGTGTGTCGTGTTCATGAATAGACCTATGGAAATTAAAGTGGGGTAGAGTGGTAACCACCACCCAAAGCATGGATAAGTGCGACATCTAAACTAAAAGAGCGTGATTCCAAATTGACCAAGGCTTGTTGGCTGTTGATCAATGCATTTTCGGCTGTCAGGACATCAAGGTAAGTTGATAAGCCGCCACTGTAGCGATGGCGAGAGGTTTGGTAAGCCACGCTGGCGGCATCAACCGCTTCTTGCATTTTAGCGATACGTGCACTGAGTTTTTGGTTGCTGGTGATGGCGTTGGCGACTTCTTGCAGTGCTTGGATCAGTGTGGCGTTGTACAAGGCGACGGCTTCTTCATAGTGTGATTCTGCAACGGTCAATTGGCCTTCAAGGCGTCCACCCGAAAACAGAGGAAGATAAATCGCGGCACCAACATTGCCGGCATCATTGCCACTGTTGAATAAGCTGTTTAACCCAAATGATTGGTAGCCGATAAACGCAGACAATTTGATGTCGGGATAAAATTGTGCTTTGGCATAGTCGATGCGATTCGCCGCCGCCTGAGCATGCCAACGTGCGATGGAAATATCAGCGCGGTGGCCGAGTAATCCTAGCGCTAAGTCATCGGGAATACCGATCGCGGTTGAGAATACCAAAGCAGGTCTTGATAGTGACAATCCACGGTCCGGCCCATTGCCAAGTAACGCCGCAATCGCGTTTTTTTGTAGCGCAATTGCTTCTTGAATACTCAGGAGATCGGCTTCGACTAAAGCGGCGGTTGAACGTGCTTGGCTGACGGCCACTTGTGTCTCAAGGCCATTGTCATAACGTTTTGTCAGTAGATCTAACGTGTGATGTTTGATGTCTAGCGCCGCAGTTGCAGTGTCTTGATTGGCGTATAAACGCGCAAGCTCAATGTAGTGATTAACCACGGAAGTGGAGAGAATCAGCGCTGCAGATCTTTGTTGCGCTTGAGCGGCCGCATAATCGAACTGAGCGGATTCAATGAGCGCCTTATTTTTGCCCCAAAAATCAAAATCGTAAGAAAAATCTAAGCCGACAGATCCATAATCATTCCAATTTTCTGGGGGCATATACGCTTGGTAGGCGTAGCTGACTTTGGTTTCAGACGCAGAAGCGGCCATACCCACATTGGGTTTATTCAACGCGCCCGCTTGCTGCGCCATACCTTGCGCATATTTCAAGCGTGCTTGCGCTACTTGCATATCAGGTGAACTGCGCAAGGCTTCATTTACTAATGCATTGAGTTGTGCGTCGTCATAGCGTTGCCACCAGTGATCGTTTGGCCAGTCAATCGCCTTTAGCTCATTTAGCGCCTGTGCATATTGAAAGTGTATTGCTAAATCTTGAGAAGGATCAGCAAGATAAGAGGGAGCAGAACAGGCTGAGAGTAAGACGATATTAAGTATCGAGAACACTCGCAGATGAATAGGTCGCCCTCTAAGGGTGAAGTGAGCACGGCGATGAATTTTCAATGTAGTTTCCTTATAACTAAACTGTACGGTACAGTTATATGCTTGACAAGGTTTCGCTGTCAAGGGAAAATCAAAAGCTACAAATTAGAAAGTAGTGGTAGTTATGCGAGTTAAAAGTGAAGAACGTCGACAGGCTATTATCGATGTGGCAAGAGAAGAATTTATAAAGCAAGGATTTACCCGAACCTCTATGTCTGGTATAGCGAAAACCGTCGGTGGTTCAAAAGCGACGCTGTATAACTATTTCAGCTCTAAAGAGGAAATTTTCCTTGCCGTAATGGAATCTACCGCTGCCGAGCTGCGAGCGACCGCGTTCCAAACACTATCGACAAATAAACCACTCAAAGAGACATTGACCACATTTGGTTACCACTATCTCAAGTCAATTTTGTCGGCTGATCTCACAGCAATTCGCAAAATGGCCCTTTCAGAAGCAGAACATTCAGATGTTGGCCGTTATTTTTATCACAATGGCCCACGTAAAGGATGGCTAGAAGTGAGTCACTTTCTGCGCTCTTACATCGAACAAGGGAAATTGCGTGAATGTGATGAGTGGATAGCGGCAAGACAGCTGAAAGTGTTGCTTGAAGCTGAGTTGTTAGAGCCGTATGAACTTGGCGTTATTGCAGCACCAAGCAAAAATGAAATTGAAGCGGTTGTTACAAGGGCTGTTGACACTTTCGCGCTGATTTACGCTAATTGCTGATTAGGATCATCGAGTTCCTCCATCTTTTAGATAGGGAGGTGGCATTGTGTGCGTTGATAGTGTGGAGAATATGATTATTGGGGCTGATAAATTATTTTTGGGAATTTTTGATTCAGACAAAATCAAGAAAATCGTTTTCTAAACTCTCGCGGTGTTAATCCCACAATATTAATGAAGGCCTTTCGACACGCGCTGATATCCTCGTAACCAACCTGATTTCCTATCCACTCAAATGAATGTTGTGTGCTTTCCAAGTAGTTACACGCACTCTGTATTCTAAGACGCTGCAAATACTGATTAGGGTTATAACCTGTAGCCTTTAAAAATCTTCGTTGCGTCGTACGTTCGGTAAGGTTTGCTTGCTTTGCTAACTGCTTTATAGACAACGATTCAGCATAACTCTGATGCATTATTTGTTGGATCGAAACAATCGCCATATCACCATGATAGAACGAAGGATTGAATTGTTGGTAGTAACTCTGTGCTCTCTGTGCTGTGTCGATAACCAGCGTTTTACCAAGTTGACGCACAACTCTTGGAGATGCATATTTGGCGATCAACTCAAACCCTAGATCTAGCCACGACATCATCCCGCCCGCCGTAATTATGTCACCGTGATCGACCAATATCTTATTGCTATTAAGCGTAATACTAGGAAACATTTTGGAAAATGTTTCTGCTAACGCCCAATGAGTTGTCACTTCTCTTTTACCAATTAAGTTAGTTGCGGCCAAAATAAATCCCCCCGCACAAGCAGATGATAGAACTGCACCTTTGGAATACTGCTTTCTAAGCCATTCAATAAGTTTGGCTTCAGGGACCAAGTAGTAATCATCTATTGAAGCAGGCGGTAGCAAAACAACTGTAAAGCTATCCTCTATAAGCTCATCATGCGAAATAATGACTGGTTCAAATAAGACCTCAATCCTTTGTTCCCAACAAACTCTGCTTGCAAGCAAAAACATCTCTTCAAGACCGTAAACAGCGGACTTCAATACTGAAGGATACTCGCAAATTCCAATCGTAATTTTTAGCATGTCTATCTCTGAATTTGTCGTTTTTAACCTCTTTTATGTCATTTTAGCCTCTAAAAATAATGCAGCAAGTTACTCATAATTTTTCTGAGCCAAAACTTAAAAAACAGGATTTGAAAATGGGTAAAAAAGCATTGCTTGTAATTGATATACAAAACGACTATTTTCCTGACGGAAAATTTCCTTTGTGGAATACAGATAAGACCCTGAGCAACATTAAACAGCTCATTACTAAAGCCAACGCACAGCATGTTCCTGTATTCCTTATTCAACATGTATCTTCTGCACCTCAAGGAATGGCACCTTTCTTTGAAGAAGGAAGTGACGGTATGAGAATTCACTCTGAAATAATGTCAATATGCCCTGATGCTGAAATTATCTGTAAACAGCACGCTGATGGTTTTCATCAAACTAATCTAGAAAAATCACTAGGAAAGCTCGATGTTGATGAGTTGCTGATCTGTGGAATGATGACTCAGAATTGCGTTACGCATACGGCAATATCAAAGAAAGCGGAAAAATATAAAGTCTCCATTATTGGAGATTGTTGTACGGCTACAGATAGAATGATTCATAACATAGCGTTAAATGCGGTATCAATTCGAGTACCTTTATTGGCTTTTTCTGAAGTGTTATAGAAGTAAACTGCCACAAGAAATGTATCGAGAATTCACTGGTATAATCTACCCGTAAGCTTTCTACCTAAAAACTTTGAAACACAAGCCATTTCAGTCAGTTGTTATGTTGGCTGAATTGGTTCGTATTTTAGGCAGCTTAGCGCTCATCAATAATATTGACGAAGGGAAACGTTGAGCGCAGACTCCGCTCGTTTGTGAGTTCAGTTCGTGTTTGATTATTTTGGAGTTTGTCTTAATGTTCACCCTTCCTCCCGTCGTGATGACTATTGGGCTTTTGTTGATCAGTAACGTATTTATGACCTTTGCTTGGTACGCTCACTTAAAAGATCTCAGCCACAAACCGTGGATTATTGCAGCGTTGGTCAGTTGGGGAATTGCCCTGTTTGAATATCTCTTCCAAGTACCCGCTAACCGGATTGGCTATACGGTATTAAACCTTGGTCAATTGAAAATATTGCAAGAAGTGATCACCTTATCGGTGTTTGTGCCTTTTGCATTGATCTACATGAAAGAGCCTTTCAGGCTTGATTTTGTGTGGGCAGGGCTCTGTTTGCTTGGCGCGGTGTTTTTTATTTTCAGACCGCAAATCCTCGAAGTACTTGCGAAAAGTATTGGCTGATTGCTGGTGAGTATTTGGCAGGCGACCAATATTTAAGAGGCAAATGCCGGATAAATAAACTCGTAAAAAAAGCCGTTGTGTGGGAAACGGCTTTTTATGGGATTATTCGCTGAATTTCTTAAAAATAATCGAGGTGTTGATGCCACCAAAAGCAAAGTTATTGCTCATTAGGTATCGCACATCCAGCTCACGTCCTGTGCCTGTAATGTAATCAAGATCGCCACATTGCGGGTCGATGTTATCTAGGTTAAGGGTTGGATTAAACCAACCGCTGCGCATCATTTCTAAACCCAACCAAGCTTCAACCGCGCCACATGCGCCCAATGTGTGACCAAAATAACTTTTCAACGAGCTGATCGGCACTTTACCCAACGCGTTTGCGGTGGCGTGACTTTCTGCTATGTCTCCCCGGTCGGTCGCCGTGCCGTGAGCCGAAACATAGTCAATTTTATCTGCACTTAAATTGGCATCACGCAGCGCCATCTCCATACAGATTTGCATGGTGTCCATTTGTGGTTGAGTGACATGGGCGGCATCGCAGTTGCTGGCAAAACCGATGATTTCTGCGTGAATGGCGGCACCGCGTGCGATGGCGTGTTCATACTCTTCAAGCACTAAAGTTCCTGCGCCTTCACCAATTACTAAACCATCACGCTGAGTATCATACGGGCGTGGGGTGGTTTTTGGCTGGTCGTTTTTGAGGCTAGTGGCAAATAAGGTATCAAATACGGCCGATTCGGTAGGGCAGAGCTCTTCACCACCGCCCGCCACCATTACGGTTTGGTAGCCGTGTTTGATCGCTTCATACGCGTAACCGATGGCTTGGCTACCAGACGTGCAGGCGCTACTGGTTGGAATGACGCGGCCTTTGAGCCCGAAAAATAGGCCTACGTTCACCGCGGCAGTGTGAGGCATCATCTGCACATAAGTGGTGGCGGTAATGGCTCGAGTGGTTTTTTCGTTGAGCATGACACCAAACGCACCGATGGCATCGGTACTGCCTGTTGATGAACCATAAGCGATACCGGTTTGGCCATTCGTCAGCACTTCATGACCAATTAAGCCTGCTTGCAGCAGCGCATTTTCGGTGGCAACGGTCGCCAGTTGTGACACGCGGCCCATACCTCGGACTTGTTTACGTTTGTAGTGGCTAGGCAGTGTAAAGCCCATTATTGGCGCGGCGAGTTTAGTGTTTAAACCCTCATACTGCTCATAGGAAGGCATATATTGAGTGGCATTTTCACAAGCTCTGAGTTTTGGCTCAATACTGGCCCAGTCATTACCAAAAGCAGTCACGCCGGACATGCCTGTAACGACAACGCGACGGGTCATACTAAGCCTCCATTAACCGAGATAACTTGGCGAGTAACATAAGCGGCAATATCAGACATTAAATAGCTCACAAGGCCTGCGACTTCTTCGGGTTCACCCATGCGGCGTAAAGGAACTTGTGGCAGTGCGTGCTCTTTGACGTGCTCATCTACCATGCCGGTATCGATTAAACCCGGAGCAACACAGTTGACGGTGATTTTGCGCTTAGCCAGTTCAAGCGCGAGCGATTTGGTCGCGCCAATCACGCCAGCTTTAGCGGCGCTGTAATTGGTTTGACCTCGGTTGCCCGTGATGCCCGACACCGATGCTAAAGTCACAATGCGCCCACCTTGGCGTTTTTGCACCATTGGCATCACACAAGGGTGGAGGACGTTATAAAAGCTGTCTAAATTGGTGTGAATTACACCATCCCATTCTTGTTCTGTCATGGCGGGAAACGCCGTGTCACGAGTAATGCCCGCGTTATTGACCACGCCGTAATAAGCGCCATGTAGAGCAATATCGGCTTCTAATACTTCGCGACACTGAGCTCGGTTGCTGATGTCAAATTGAATCAGTCGGCCTGAACCACCGTTTTGCTCGATGGTCGCTAGTGTTTGCAGGGCACCTTGTTGGTCGCCCATGTAGTGGACAGCGATGGCAAAACCATCTTTGGCGAGCGCAATCGCAATCGCTTTGCCTATGCCTTTACTCGCACCAGTCACTAATACGTGTCGGGTCATGCTTGACTCCTCATTTTCATTTCTTCTAATTTTTGTTCTGATGGCACATACACATTTAATTGGCATTCGGCCAAAAGCTGGTGTTGGTGCTCGATTCTTGCCTTAAACACGGCCATGCCATTGTCTTGCATTAGCTGTTCAGCGTAGATATCGAGCGTTTGCCCTTTCAAGAATGCAGCGCACAGCGCGCGATAACGGCGACTGCCGAGCAGAAAGCCAATCGGCGGTTGAATGCCTTGGACAAGTGAGTGATACCCAGACCACGCGGCAATGGCTTGTGCCATAAACTCGATACCGACATAGGCCGGTATGCTTTGTGTCGCCGGGTCAAAAAACAGGTGGTGCGATTCAATATCCACTTGGCAGTGGATAGATTCGCTCTGTACCTCAAGCGCGCGGTCAATCAAAATCATCGGCGCTTGATGAGGCAGCAGTTGATTAATTGCAGGAAGCTTTGTCATTAACGTAACCAAAAATGAGGCTAATATTGTTGCCACCAAAAGCAAAGGAGTTGCTTAAAATGGCCTTGTTTTCTAAATATTGAGTGGTTTCCACTAGCGTAATATCGATGTCTGGCGCTTTGTTAGCACAGCGCTGAATGGGCAAAGGCAATTGGTATTGCAGTATGTGCCAAGCAATGGCGGCTTCGGTTGCACTGGCCGCGCCGAGCGTGTGTCCAGTGAGTGGTTTGGTTGAACTCACCGCAACGTGCTGGCCAAAAACGCGGAAAATCGCTTTACTTTCCATGCTGTCATTGAGCGGTGTTGCGGTGCCGTGAGCGTTGATATAGCCGATATCATTGGCGGTTAATTTGGCATCTTGCAGCGCGTTACGCATCGCCTGTTCTGCACCGTTTCCATCTGGGTGGGGCGCAGAAATATGGTGTGCATCGGAACTGTCGCCTGCGCCCAATAGCGCAATGGCGTGAGCGTGTTGCTGAGACGGCGTTTTACCCAGCAGCATAAAAGCGGCAGATTCACCAATGTTGATGCCATCTCGCTGTGCATCAAACGGTTTACACAAACGTTGAGACAATGCCTCTAAACCGTTAAAACCATTGAGTGTTAAGCGGCACAAAGTGTCGGCACCACCGACAATCACCGCATCAACCAACCCAGCATTAAGCATTCTTTTGGCGGTGATAAAGACGCGGCCACTGGACGAACAGGCGGTCGAAATGGCGTAGCAGGGGCCGCTTATTGCAAAATAGCGAGCGATAAAATCACTGCAATTGCCTAATTCCTGTTTGTAGTAGTGGTAGTCGCTTGGGAATTCGCCCTGCTCTAACTTGTGGGCGAGTGCGATTTCGCCATCAGCAATGCCGGACGTGCTCGTGCCAACCACCACTGCGATGCGATCTGCACCATAGGTGGCAATCGCGTGGCGGACACTTGGTTCGATTTGTTGCAGTGCCGATAAAGCCAGTTGGTTGTTACGCGTATTGAACGCACTTAGATGTGCTGGGATTTCTGGTAGTGGCTCACTCACTCGGCCTACGATGGTTGCGGTGCCAGTATTGAGCGACGTGCAGTCAGCCACCATGTTGTCACAATAGCCCTGCGCTAAACTTTGGTGAATGTGCGACGAGTCTCTCCCCATCGCGCAGTGAAAACCGCAGTCTTGGACATAAATAGGTGAGCGAGAATCAACAGGAGAAGTCGAGGATGAGTTCATGATAGCTATCTACGGTTGTGTGGGCGGCAAAGGGTGCTGGGCACTGAGCGTTGTAATCGTAATGGTGTAATTCAATAATTGGTTGTGGAAGCGAATATCGCCCTTCATCGAGAAGGGATGTTGATAATCAATAACAATTACTGTTTCACCCAGTTCATTGATGAGTGTTCGTCTATTCTTATCATCAATGATTTGCCACTTTACCTTATTTAACGGGGCTTCCCAAGCATTTCGCGGCCAGAGCGTGATCATCAGGTTAAAGAGTATCTGTTCGGGCTTCGGCAAGGTGTTTTCTAAGCCAGTGAGTACGCTGGTCTCAATAGTATCTTGCTGATAATTGAGCGATAAAATCCTCGTTCCCCAAGATGAAAACCCTGCCAGCACAATCTTGTCATCGGTGACCTGCAACTGGACCGGAAGCTGTTGGTTATGCTGGCCGTTATCATCTTGCCAATGGGCGCTGATCAACTGACTTGCCGTGACTTGGTACCCAAGTTGCGCAGGTTTGGGCAGAGTAACGAATGTGTTGGGGCTAATTTCTACCTGCGTGGAGGCTTGGTTTGGCACTAAAGAGCAGCCAGACAACATCAGTAACAGCAAGGGCAGCGCACGGCGTATTCTCATCATCATAGTTTTTCCTCATGCGCTTTCATGGCGGCAGGTTGTGATTTGATCGCCATTGGTGAAAGCAACCAAGCCACGAAAATGCCGCTCAGTACTGTCAAACCAAAACTATGGATGGCGTGAGTTTGGCTAAGAGCAAGCAGACCAAACGAGAGCAAAGTCGTTAGTGCCGAAAGGGTTATGGCAAGCAAGGTGCTGTGACTGCGGGCTTGTTCGGCAAAAAAGAGCGTGTAATCAATACCGATACCTATCACTAATACCAGCGCTAATAGATTGAATAAATTGAGCGTAGAGCCTGTTGCGACGGTGACGGCTAACCCAGCGATGCAAGCAATAAGCGAAGGTAACATAATGCGAATGCTGTGCTTCACGCCGTAGCGCCAAATAGTGAGAGCGCTGATCAAGGTCAGAGCCAGCGCAATTAACTCCATCACTTTAAGGCGATACTGCCCAAACAGGGTTGAGATCTCTTCGGTTTTATTCAAATAGGCGTAGTCGCTATTTTGCGCCGCAAACTGCTTAATTACTGCTGCTTGGTGAACCTCTTTCAACAGGACTACCGCCGCCACTTTTTGCTCAACTTCACCTAAATAAAGAAAGCGCAGCGGCTGGGAAACATCATGGGCTAAATAATGCGCCAGTGTCATGGGCAAAAATGACGCTTCCAGTTTAGGAGTCGAAGATAGTTTCAGCGTGTGAGCCAGTACTGCGCCTTGGTTTGCGTACAGTGCTTCAACCAGTGCGTAGTTTTCTTGCTGACGCTTAAGCGAGCTGATGTTTTGACTTAAACTTTGGTAGCCAGAAAGTACGCCTTGTTGTTGCCATTGTGAAAATTGCGTATCTAATTTTTCTAACTGCTGCATTAATGCTTCATTATCGTTGGCACTGACGACCAACATTTGCTGTGATGATTGAATACCAGTCAAGGTGCTGATTTGCAGCTCTTGCTGTTTCAAGTCGCTAGGCATGGCTTGTAATTGTCGAATGTCGTCGTTGTAGTGCACTTGCGTCAGGGCAAGACTGCTGATGAACAATAACGCCGTGGGTAGGCCCCATTTAACCCATTGCTTTTGCCAAAGCGCAAACCATAAGGACCAATAAGTGAGGCCGGGAAGCGTTCTCGATGAACTTGGTTTTTTGGCCAAAATCGGATACCAAGCCACGACCGTCGCGTAAGCGGCAACGAGCCCCAAGGCGGAAAATAGCGCTAACTGTTGTAAGCCGGGGAAAGGGGCGACCAGTAGACCGAGATAGCCAATTAAACTGGTGATTAACCCTAAGGTAATGGCCGTCAGAATATGCTTTAGTCCTTGCACGCTATCCCAGTGTTCATTTGCGGCAAGGCGATCGGTCAGGTAGTGAAAGGCGTAGTCGATTGAAACGCCAATCAGGCTGGCCCCAAACACTAAGCTAAACAGATGGATCTGACCAAAAAACGCGGTGGTGATCACCATGGCAACCACTAACCCAACGGATACCGAGAGCAGTGCCAACAGTAAAGGCATGGCACTGCGAAAAACCAGCATCACCAACAGCACAATTCCGAGTAATGAGAAAAGGCCAATAGTGCTGATTTCTGACTTGGCACTTTGAGTACCAAAATCGGCGTAAAATAAAACACCAGTGTGATAAATGTCCGCACCGAATTGTTGCTTGATGCGTTGTTGCCATTGAGCAATATCGGGCACCACTTGTTGCGCTTTGAAACTGTATGGTGAGTCGTTGAGCTGCGCGGTGATCAACACGTATTTTTGGCCTTGATACTCGCGGGTTAAGTATCCATCTTGCAAACGAAAATGAGACGATAGCTGGCTAAGTTGTGCTAAGTAGTCGCGAAATAGCAGAAAAGGGTCGTGACTGAGCTCTTGCCCTGTTACCCCAGAAAAAGGGTTATATAGGGCTTGCACCACGGTTTGCACTTGTTGTTCGGGATGTTGACTGAGCTGATTGCGTTGCTCGCTGGTGAGCAGTTGTGCTCGATGTTGAAAGTAGTAACTGGCCCAAGCGCTCTGTTGAGTGGCATCGATTTTCCCAATCACATCCTTGAAATAGCCACTCTGCTTGAGCTCGCTTTCTAGCGCTGTAACGGATTTGAGCCGGTCAGCCTCATTGGGCGCAGTGACAATAAAGACCACCTTATCGCTCATACTGGCAGTGACTTTTTCAAACGCTTGCTCGGCGAGCACACTTTGCTGGTTGACCGGCAGTAGCTTAAGGATATCTGTCTCGATCGGTGAGGCTGCTGAAAAGAACCACTGCTTGAGTAGTAAGCCAAGACAAAGGGTCACAAAAGCCAACCAGAACAATGCCAGCCGGTTCGATTTAGAAGTTAAACTGTGCTTGCTCAGCATGGGTTAAACGCTCTGGCTGGTGGTTTTGGTTAGTAAACTGAATCTCGGTTTTGTCGCCTCGCACTTCTTGCAGGATCAAACCATCAATGTCATCTCGCCCCGTTAATGTTATCGAGGTAAACACCGAGCTCAGTGGCGCATTTCTCGGCGTTAAATTTAACTGCCACTGGCCATCTTCGCTGTGCAGCGTCATCGTAAATTGTTCATTCAATTGCTGCGTGTCACCATGAAATACCGACAAAAAGAGATGGCTGAAATAAAACGCCATTGGGTTCTCTTTTTCGGTAATCACCTGTGGTGTTTGGTTAGCAAAAGTTTGGCGAAGCTTGTCTTGAGTTAGCACCAAATTAACTGGAAATGGTGAGTTTTGTTGCCAAAGTAAGCCATTTTGTTTATCGAGCAAGAATTTCCCGGCTGACGACAGTGGTTGTTCGAACATCTCAATATGGCGGAGTTGAGTAAACTCTCCGCGTACGATCTGGTGTTTCGCCAACTGCGCTTGCAGTGAGGCAAGGTCGGTCACCTGTGCCCAGAGTAGGGGCGAAAATAGGGCTAAAGTTAGCCATAGAAAACGGCGCATCATAATTTCCCGTAGGTATGCCAGTGCTGCACTTTGTCGGTAAATAGCGTTGGGGAAGCGAAACACATCTCTTGGGTGTCGATGCGAACCGCTACTTGAGTGGTGTGTGCTTTACACATTCGTTGCCCGGTCTGGCTATCAAAAATCATGTAGTCAACACGCAAGCGATTTTCCCATTCTGTCAAGGTCGCTTTGACTCGAATCGTATGGTTGAACGGGATCGCTTTCACGTACTTCACGTGGGTATCAATCACCGGCCATAGGTAGCCCGACTGAGTCATCGCGTGATAGCTGTAATCAATTTTTTCCATCAGCACGCGGCGTGCTTCTTCAAAAAAACGAAAATAATTGCCGTGGTAGATAACGCCCATTGGGTCGGCATCTTGAAACGAGGTGACTAAAGTCACCTCACTTTCCAATGGATGAAGTACATCGCTCATCGCGCTTCCTAGTAAAGTGTCCAGTGGCGTTGTTGAATGCGGCTAATAAAGTGGCGCAAATCATGTTCTAGCGGACGATCTTCCACCACAAAGTCAAACTCTTGTAACACGGCTAAGCGCATCTGCTTGATATTGTGACTCATGTGTTGCTCATCCAGCTCATGATGACGTTTGCGCAATTCTATTGCTTGGGTCGCTGCCAACAGCGAGGCGGCCGCCACTTGTTCTGTCAGTTCAAGCACACGTAGACAATCACGTGCGGCAATGGTTCCCATGCTGACTTTGTCTTGATTGTGACACTCAGTCGAACGTGAAAAAACGCTGGCAGGCATGGTATGTTTCAAGGCTTCGGCCGTCCACGCTGAAATGCCGATCTGCACGGCTTTAAAGCCGTGGTTGATCGGTTTTCTTTCGCCTTCTGCGCCAGTTAAGTTAAACGGTAAACCGTTGTTGAATTTGTAATCCATCAATTGCGCCATTTGGCGATCGAGCAAATCGGCTAGGTTAGCAACCTGTGTTTTTAAGGTATCCATTGCCATGGCAATGTGGCCGCCGTAAAAATGGCCGCCGTGCAGTACGCGTTCATTATCGCCATCGATGATGGGGTTGTCGTTGGCACTGTTGAGCTCATTTTCAATCAGTTGACGTAGCCACGGCAGCGCATCTTGCACTGTGCCAATCACATGAGGTGCGCAGCGCAATGAATAGCGATCTTGCAGGCGATCACTGTTGCGAGGTGGGCGCTCTGCTTGTAAGTCATCACGTAGCCATGCTGCGATTTGTTGCTGGCCAGGATGCGGCTTGACGGCAAATAGCGCGGCATCAAAATGGAAGTCGTTACCCTGAATACCGACAGACACCATGGCGGTAATTTTGGTGCAGAGTTGAGTTAAATACTCGGCGCGTTTATAGGCTAAACAGGCCAAAGCAGTCATGACTGATGTGCCGTTCATCAGCGCTAATCCCTCTTTTGGTTTTAGCTTGATCGGGCGAATACCCAGCTCGTTAAACACATCTTGAGTTGGGCGCATCTCATCTTTATAAAGCACGTCGCGCTCACCAATCAGTGTGGCCGCGAGGTAGGAGAGTGGCGTTAAATCGCCGCTTGCCCCGACCGAACCTTCTTGTGGAATACGAGGGGCGATATCGTGGTTGATCAAGGTGACTATTTGGTTAAGTAGTTCATGGCTCACACCAGAGACACCTTGCGCTAGTGAACACAAGCGTGTTGCTAATACTGCGCGAGATTGCTGATGGCTTAATACCTCGCCTAAGCCACAGCCGTGAAAGCGAGTCAAATGCAGTGGTAATTGGTCTACTAGATTCGGTGGAATGGCAACGGTGCATGAATCACCATAGCCGGTGGTTACACCGTAAATCACGCCTTCTTCTTTTAAAAGGCGTTCTAGAAAAGCGACGCCGCGATCAATTTTAGCGGTGAATTCCGCTGAAGAATTGAGGTTGGCCTGCGCGCCTTGCGAAATCGCGACAACATCTTCAATGGTGAGGCGATCGACGCCAAAAGTTATGCGGTTATCTGTCTGAATCATCATGCTGCTGTTTACTTAGAGTCCAAAAGTTGAAAAAGTTATACCACTGCAGTGGAGCTTGCAGTGTGTAATGTTCCAGCCGATCAGCGTAGCGTTGTACTACCTGCGCTAGCGCCGCTTGTCGCTCTTTTCTCGGTAAATCTATGTTGTCGCTAAAGTGCTCGAAATAGACGTTAAAATGTGGAGTTTTAGAACGTTCGTCTCTTAAGCCAAACAAAAGGTAGACGGGAGCTTTCAACACCGAGGCCAACATAAAAGGGCCTTGTGGAAACGGCGCGGGTTGGCCTAAAAAATCGGCCCATACGGCTCGGGTCTCTTTGCTGGTGGACGTTCTATCTCCGACGATCACCACCCATTCTCCCTGCTCTATTTTCTGTTGAAGCAAAATAGCGGTATCGGGGCCCAAACGGCTCACTTGAATGAGGTTCAGTTCTGAGTTGGGATTGATCGCTTTCATTACCGCATTGAAGCGTTCGGCGTGCTCGGTGAAGACTAACGCATTGATCTTAATATGAGAATGCCGACGTCCCAGAGCGCGGCACAGTTCAATATTTCCAAGGTGAGATCCTAAAAGAAGCACACCTTGTTTTCGTTTGGCTAAAGTTTGGAACGATTCTTGACCATGAATGGTCAAATTTTTTACCGAAAAATCGCCTTTCCATGCCGCCAATTTATCCAGCATAGTGTGGCCAAAAGAGAGCAGATGGTTATAGCTAGAGAGATGATTTGGCAGCGTGATTTGGCGACGGTTTGCGTAGCTTCGTAAGTGCTGTAAATACTGTTCAGAGGCTTGGCGAGCTTGTTTTCCGGTAAGGTAGTAATAGCTCATTACAAGTTTCAGCATCAGGTTAAAAATCGGTCGCCCGAGTAGGCTATATACCGCCAGTAACGCTTTAATACCCAGAACCGTTCCTCGTTCTTGACGCTTTGACCAGTGCTGGTTTGGCTCTGCGCCACTTTTGTTGTGCCTGCTTTGGTTGCGTTTCAGCAGTTGAGGAATACGCGGTAACATGCCAAAAAATAATTTGCTGTGCATCCAACTGATTTTGACGTTATCCCATAGTGTATCGAAATGAGAGACGCCTCCTTCAGGATAAATGACGCGAGTTTCCACAAAATCGATATCGACCCCGTGCCAATACATGCGAACTAAGATTTCGATGTCGAAATCCATGCGCGTGCCGATCTTATGGTTATTGAGCACCTCAACGGTGAGGTCTACAGGATACGCGCGAAAACCACACATACTGTCTTTGATCGTAAAGGATAGCGTTTCAATCCAAACCCAAATATGCGTTGCGTAACGGCCATATAAACGCGCTTTGGGTACGCTGTCATCGTAAATCGGCTGACCAGAAATTAGGTGGTTTGGATGTTGCTTTGACGCGGCCAGTAATTTAGGCAGCGCTTGTAAATCATGTTGGCCATCGGCATCAATTTGGATGACGTGGCTAAACCCCAACTGCTGCGCTTGGCGAATGCCAGCCATTACCGCGCCACCTTTTCCTTGGTTTTGTTCTAGGGTAATGAGGTGAACATGTGTTTGCTGGGCGACGTTGCTCAACGCCTGTTTTGTTTGCTGATTGCTGCCATCATCAACCAGTAAAATGGGAAGTTCAAATGCGCTGAGTGATGAGACCACTTCTGCTACTGTGCTGCCGTGGTTGTAGCACGGAATTAAAAAACAAGCTTGATAATCAGCCACAGATTTCACCCAACTTCATTTTTCCTGATGAGTGAATGATGTTTAAACCCTCACGCTGCGAACTATAACTAAACGCGAGTTTCTGTTTTTCCTCATCCCAACTTAATGCCAGTTGAACGGTCATGTCTGGCAAGATAGGTTCTTGGAATTTGATCACTTCCATACCTTGAAAGCTTGTGGGTACAGATAAGTATTCTCGTGCATAGCGCAGTGCCCAATCGATTTGGGTAACGCCTGGCAGCAATGGAAAATGTGCAAAGTGTCCTGAAAAATCAATAATGTCGGCGTCAACGCGCAGCGTCAAATTCACCGTGTGAGGCTGAGTTTCAGCACATAATAATGTGGGTGTTCTTTTGGCCATAATCTATTGGGCTTCGTTATTTTTATGGTTGGAATAGTGTTTCTAGTTCAGCAACAAGGCGCTTACCTTGGCTGTTGAGAGGGATCTCTTTTACCACTCTAAAGCGTCGAGGTACAGCAATAGGTTCTAACCATTGGCGCAGTTCAGAGCGCAGCAACAGCCAGAACTTCCCCTTTCCAAGTTGAGCTAATTTTTCAGTGCCGCTGGCTGACAGTACAATCGCTGAGATTAAGATCAAACGTTCACCGTCTTGCTGTGGTAACACGGCTGTTTCACTGATCCACGGCAGTTGTTCAATACGCTGTTCCACTTCAACCAGTGAGATCCGTTTTTCTTCGATTTTGATGATGCGATCGGTGCGACCTTTCAAGGTAAAGTGCCGTTGGTCGGAAAACTCACATTCATCGGCTGTTTGATACCAATGATTCGGATCAATATGTGCAGAGCGCAAGGCTAAGCAGTGCTCGCTGTTAAGTCTTGCTTCAACGGTAGGAAAAAGCTGCCATTGCTGCGTTGCACTGTGCTGTTGCCGAAAAGCGATGCCGCCAGTTTCCGTACTGCCATACACTTCGATAGGTCGTTGCCCAAACAGGGTTTTTGCGTGACAAGAAGCAGAGTAGGGAAGTGGGCCACCGGAAGAAAACAGTGTGCGCAGTGGGCTTGGCTGGTGCTCTTGTGACAAGCGTTTCAATAGCGCAGGGCTACTGATCAGCGCAGTATCCGGATGCGCATGTGCGGTCACTTGTTCTGGAAATTCCAAGTTATGGCGGGCAAATGCTCGCCCTGCACACAGTGGCCATAACACACGAAATAGCAGCCCATAAATATGTTGATGAGAAACCGTACTTTCCACTTTTGCACCAATGAGCTGTTCGCCCCAAAGCTGCTCTAAAATGGCGATTTCAGCTTCAAGCTGCCGCAGTGTTTTGATGATAGCCTTAGGCTGACCACTGGAGCCTGACGTAAACAGCGTCACGGTTTGTGTCTCTAATGAAAGTGGTGCAAAACAAACGGCTTCATCGCGCATGTCGTTGGGTAGCGCTAAATGGTTAAGAGAGAGAGTTGGCGTTGAATTGGGTATTGTTATTGCCTCATCACACAGCAACAACTCAAAGTGTTGGCTCAGTTCTGCCAGTGCCGCAGGTTGATAATTACCGGGCAGAATTAATGATTTTTGCGTGTAACAGACGGCGAAAAAACCGACGGAGAACCGATAGCTATCGCCAGCACACAGTGCAATATGATGTTCATTTCGCGATGCTAATTGCCGGCTTAGTTGGCTGACATCGGCGACAAAGTTTGCCCAGTTAATGGTGTTATTGAGGTCAAAAGCAACACAATGCGAATCGTTTCTTGGTGAGGAGAGTAACGTTGCAAGCGAGCAAAAATCGGGGTTGCCGAAAGTCATAGCGTACCTAGCCTTTGCGAATCCTTTGCCTTACTAGCCATTCCGTTACAAAGAGGCTGCCAGCAAGGAGATAACTGATCAATCCGTTATACAACGTCCAGATCTCGATAGATTGGAAGCAGGTATAAAGTGCGATGGCTCCATTCATGATGAAGTAGAGGCACCACACTTTAGTGACCGTGCGTGTGTACTCAATGCCACTTTGAGGAAGTTCAGGCTCTTGCAGTCTCGCCAGCCGTTCAATCACTGTTTGCGGTTGCGTTAGGCTCAAGGCAAAAAGAGCCCAAAGACATACATTAACCACAACAGGGTAAAACAGTAGCCAACCATGCTGCTGAAAGAGCATCCCCAAAGTCACCAAAGTGATACCAACGAACCCACTAAGCCAAGCCAGTTGCTTCAGTTCTTGAAGCTTGGCTTGCCAACCAGAAAGAATTCTTAAAGCAAAAATAGCGGCTAAGAAGCCCCCTATAGCTTGCAAACCAAACTGATTAATCCCGAAGTAGACCGCGAGTGGGTAGGTAAGCAGGACGATTGCAGACAAAATCGTCAGCAATCGCCGCATTAGCTTTCCTTAACAAGTTCAATAACCGATTCCACCACATCATTGACGGTGCGAACGGTTTTAAACTCTTCAGGCTTGATTTTTTTGCCAGTCACTTTTTGTAAGTGAACGACAAGATCTACAGCATCAATACTGTCGAGATCGAGATCTTGATAAAGGTGAGCATCTGGTTGAATATCGGCTTCATCAATTTCAAATAGTTCAACGAGAGCTTCTTTAACTTGATCAAATACTTGTTGTTGGTTTACTTCTGTCATAACGCTATCTATTTATTAGTGGCTAGTTTGAGATGAAATATAATTTGCTAAGTTTGCCACTGATGCAAAGTGTTGGCGAGTATTGGAGTCATCAGCGTCAATGACGATATTATACTTCTTTTTAATGGCCAAACCGAGCTCTAAAGCATCGATAGAATCTAAACCTAACCCATCACCAAAAAGTGGTGCGTCAGTTTCGATATCGTTAACTGAGATATCTTCAAGATTTAGTGCGTCGATAATGAGCTGTTTTATTTCTGTGTGTAGTATTTCCACTTCAACCTACTTATATAATGTTCTAGCCGTTTTGAACAAAACCTTGATATACACTTCCCCACTTAAAGTTGCAGCGGTGTTGGCTACGTTCGCTCACCCCAATCATATCGTTATCTATACGGATGGGGACTTACTCACTTTCCGCTTCGCTGCAACTTGACGTTATGGGTCGATAACTTCAATAGTTTTGTCATTTCTGGTTATTGTTTTGGGGGAAAATCACCTCTGCAAGGTGGCGATTTAAACGTCGTGCTGCAGTGGTGGGGTTATCAGCACCTTCAATAAAAGGTGTGACGGCAACTTTACCCTTTATCTCCACATGGAAAAAGGGTTTGGTTTTAGGAACTTGGTACCACTTTTGCTCTTTTGTGAGAAAACTCGGAGAAACGGTAATATGTACGATGCGTAAGTCTCTTTGAGTTCGGATTGCGATTTGCGCCGCACCGCGCTGCAATTTGGGTTTAACGCCGGGTGTGGTTCGCGTGCCTTCAGGGAAAATCAATAATACGTTTCCGCGACTCATGCGTTCCTCGCACACATTTAACAAATCATCAGGTGTTTCATTTGGGATATAACCTGCGGCTTGAACAATCCGTTTCATAAAAGGATTGGCCCAGACAGCTGACTTAACCAAGCAATCGCACTGATGAAGTTGTGATGCAATGAGAACATAATCAATTAAGCTTGGATGATTGGCGATAATAAGGCAGCTTTTATCCTGTTTTAATAGTTCTGCGTTGGTTATTTTATAGTCGATGGCACCTGTTAATTTCATCAACTTACAAAATATATTGAATGAGTTTTGGATTGATTTTTGAACTTTATATTCTCGACGATCTGTTTGCGATGAAAATAATGCAATCAGTGGGATAATAATAAAACTCAGCGTTAATCCGCCTAAACCAAATATAAAAAAACAAAAACCTGTAGCAGCAATACGCCAGTAGCGGTTGAACTCTAACATTTTCGTTGCCATTTCCAAGCGCTTTGCGAGCCCTCAATGATCCATTCAGATTTTTCTGACAAATAGTGGTGAAGAAACGACAATGCTTGAGGCTGTTGTGGCTTGGTATCAGACATCTGCATAGAGAGCGTAAAATCTGAACCGTGAGACAGGGTTAACCCTAAGGCATAGCCTTGAAACTGCCACTCTTCGTATTGTTGGTAGTCGCTAGGTAGTGGCTCATCAAAATCAACCAACAGCACTTTGTGACTAGGGTGCTCATTTAGATAGAGCCAAGCTTCTAATATGGCACTTTGAAATGTGTTTTGTGCTGCTGCAATCGAGGTTAACGGGATCGGTTGTTTTGAAGCGATGGTTGCTAGGCCTGCCGCTGTATTATGAACAGATTGTGAAAACGCCATTGGTGAGGCTTCTTCGCCAATCAATATCGACTTCACGATTTCAACGCTACGATGAAGCTCGCCATGACGACATGAAAATATCATGTAATCAATATGTTGTGATTCTATAGCAGTCAGTGCAGTCTGCACGGCTAATTTGCTCAAACTACTCATTCTGCGGCGCATCATAGGAGGAATATGGTCTGTGTTGAGCGTATTATCGTCAGGCCAAATATCTTCTCTTGCCCAATTTTGCCAATCAGAAGGGTGAGATAAGCCTGCAGAATTTGCAACCCAAGTATCAATATTTAACGTGATTATTTGCTGTTGATTTGACATAAGATATTGCATTGTTTTTGATAGGGTTAAATACTATGGCACAAGATTATTCTTCGCAACTATAAACGTTTGTATCCTTGACTTAAATATTGATTTTTAAGAATTGAGTCGAACTTAGATTAAGTGTTTGGATATTGTTCACAAATTAAAGTTAGGTTTTAATGTGTTAAATCAAAAAATAGATCCTTATAACGCTTTAGAGGCAAAAACCGAAGCTCAAAAATTATCTTTTGCCCCCATCGTTTTTCATACGGCGCGTACATTACGTGACTTAGGCATATTGGCTGCATTAGATAATGCTGGCGAAAAAGGTTTAAATGCGGAACAAATTGCTCAAGAAACGAGCGTGTCAGAGTATGGCGTTAAAGTATTGCTCGATATGGCCATCAGTGCCCATATTGTTTTATGGGATAAACCGAATTATTCATTGGCTAATCTAGGCATTTTTTTGCTGCATGATGGGATGACGCAAGCCAATATGGATTTCACGGCAGACGTTTGTTATGCCGCCATGATGCACTTAACCGAATCGATCACCGAAGGCAAGCCTGCTGGTCTGAAAGAACTCGGCGATTGGGATACCATCTACCAAGGTTTATCGCGTTTGCCCCAGCAAGCTAAAGACAGTTGGTTCAAATTCGATCACTTCTATTCCGATCGTTCTTTTCCTATTTTGCTGAAAGAAGTGTTTCGTAAAAAACCGAAACATTTGGTCGATATTGGTGGCAATACGGGTAAATGGGCACTGCAATGTTGTCACTATGATTCAGACGTTGAAGTGACGATTGTGGATCTGCCACAACAGTTGGAAATGGCGATGGCTAACGCGCAGCAACAAGGTTTTACGCAGCGTATTCATCCTTTTCCAGCCAACATGCTCGATAAAGAACAACCGTTACCAAAAAATGCGGACGTGTGGTGGATGAGCCAGTTTTTAGACTGTTTTTCGCCAATGGAAATTTTGAGTATTTTAAAACGCGTTCGCGCCAATCTTTCTGCATATTCGACGGTTTATATTTTGGAACTGTTCTGGGATTCACAGAAGTACGATGCGGCTTCTTATAGCCTCAATGCCACCTCTTTGTATTTTACCTGCCTTGCAAATGGTAATAGTCGCTTCTATCGCAGCGAAGATTTCTTAGAAATCGTTCAAGCAGCAGGATTACAGGTGATCAAACGGACCGACAATATTGGCCTTGGCCACACCTTGTTAGAGCTAAAAGCCCAAGCTTAATTAAAATCGATGCGAGTCAATTCATGAATAAAGAGATAACTCAAGTTGTTATCATTGGTGCGGGCCCTTCGGGTTCGACTGCCGCGGCATTACTCCATGCGCAAAACATACGTGTGTTGGTTATCGAAAAAGCACTTTTCCCACGCTTTTCTATTGGCGAAAGCTTATTACCTGCTTGTATGGAAGTGATAGAAGCGGCGGGAATGTTGCCTGATGTTATGCGTGCGGGTTTTCAATATAAAAATGGTGCAGCCTTTCGAAAAAATGGTGTATACGCTCAGTTTGATTTTACCGACAAATATTCGAATGGGCCGGGAACCACTTTTCAGGTACAGCGTAGTCAATTTGATAAAGTATTAGCGGATTCTGCTGTTAAGCAAGGGGTTGAAATTCGTTATCAACATCAACTGACGAATATCGAATTTGAAGAGAATAAATCACAATTATTGGTGACGGATCAACACGGCATAACGTATCAAATTGAAGCCGACTTCGTGCTGGATGCCAGTGGCTTTGGCCGAGTATTGCCTAAGTTACTCGGTTTGGAAGAGCCATCGTGTTTACCTCCGAGAAAAGCCATCTTTACCCATATCATTGATCATATCTCCCCTGAACAACCAGACTACGACCGAAACAAGATACTGATCTCCGTCCATCCGCGTAATCCTGACGTATGGTACTGGCTCATTCCTTTTTCTAACGGCACATGTTCATTAGGTGTTGTCGGTGAACCGTCGTTTTTTGACGGCTATCCAAGTGATAAAATTGCGGCGATCCAGCAGTTGGTGAATGAAATGTCTGAGCTGGCAGAACTGCTTTCGAAGTCCGAATATCCTAATCCTGCTGGTGAGCTAGGCGGCTATTCTGCAAATGTTAAGCACTTGGCCACGGTAAATTATGCGTTATTAGGCAATGCTGGTGAATTTTTAGACCCGGTGTTTTCATCAGGTGTAACGATAGCCATGAAATCGGCTCAGTTAGCAGTGTCTTGCGTTGTACGCCAACTAAAAAACGAAAGTGTAGATTGGCAGCAAGAGTATTCTCAGCCATTAATGGTCGGAGTGGATACGTTCCGCACTTATGTGGAAGGTTGGTACAACGGCATGTTACAAGAGGTGATTTTTTACCAAACGCCCAATCCAAGAATAAAGCAGATGATTTGCTCTATTCTTGCAGGATATGCTTGGGATCGTAGTAATCCTTATGTCGCTGAGCATCAACGACGCTTATCAAGTTTAGCTGAAATTATTCGTACTTCATCTCATTAATAATATCCGCACCGAAATTATGTTTTGGTGCGGATATGCATCTCACATTCTAATTTTATGGGTTTATTCTCTTGTAAGATTATTCCTACACTACATTAACGTGTTGATAAATATGTATTTTAACCAGTTTTGTTCTGATGCCCTATTCTTGGCAATGACGAGCAGGATCGTTAAACTAGTTGGATATTGGAATCAATATCACGAGAATGAATTTGTTACGTATCTACTTGCTGTTAATTTTAGCAATTAACTTACTTTTTAATACTGTTTATGCCGCCGATTATTTATCAGATTCGGAACGTACCTATTTAAAAGCAAAAAAAGTCATTGTAATGGGTGTATTGTCTGAACCTTGGCTACCTTATTGGGGCGGCATTGAGAATACAATCGGTATTCAACATGATTATGCGGTAGGGATAGGAAAAGAGCTTGATGTCAAAATTGAATATCGTAGCTATCAATCGATAACTGATCTTGTTGCTGCTGTGCATGGTGGTGATGTGGATTTTGCTATTGGTTTTAGCAAAACAAAAGAGAGAGAAAAAAACATTTTATTCAGTTTGCCACTCTATAATAACCTACGAGTGATTTGGCTAAGGGACAAAAAATTAAATCAGCAAGATATGCATCATTTGAAATGGGTTTGCGTACAAGGTTCATCTTATTGTGAAACATTAGAGCAGAGCCATTACCCACACATATTACTAGCACAAAGTTTCTTAGAATCAGCAGAAATGATGAAGCAAGGTTTAGCCGATGCAACGATAACCAACTATATATCACTCAACCATTATATCAGCCCTAATTCTGGATATGACGGTGAGATTATTGCAGATGGTCGATTAGGTGTCGAAATAAATAGAATCATTTTGCCGATGGGAAATAATGAATTAAAAAACATTTTTGATAAACTCATTCTTGCTGAAGCAACAGGAAATACAGCTAATAAGATAGACTCGACTAATATTTATTTTTTGAATAATAAAGACAGCCTAAAATTATTAAGTCAAGAAAATAGCAAT